>VFKD01000216.1 GCA_009885735.1 bacterium | reverse complement strand
GATTGTTCATTAGGAGAGGAGCTTCCGCCGTTTGGAAGCGCGTCATTCCCGCATGGTGCTAGCGGGAACGAAGCATCCGGCTGCATTATTGCAGACGCGGCCGGACCCTTCGACTTCGCCACGATACGGCTGTGGCTTCGCTCAGGGTGACAATGAGAGTGACTCCGCCCAGGACTGCATACTTGACGTGTTCTCGAGATTTGACACAACTTCTACGTCATTTCGGACTCAAGTGATATAGAGCCGCGCGTCAGCCATTCCTTGGCTCGGCATCGGCAGCGTGTGTTGGAAGTCGATAGTCCCTCAAACCCCTGGCGCGAGTCCAGATATACCCAGCGGCGACTATGCACCCGATGCCGCCGGACATCACGGAGAATGGCGCTCCGGCGAGCTGCGCCACAACCCCAGCTTCTAGTTCCCCAAGCTGCGGACCCCCCATGAAGAAGATCATGTTCACCGAGGTCATGCGGCCCCGCAGGTGGTCCGGGGTCACAAGCTGCCGTATTGTTTGGCGCAAAATGGTGCTCACCGTGTCTGCTGCGCCCACCGCGGCTAGTGCAATCCACGAGAGCCAAAACCACTTCGACGCTCCGAACAGCAGAGTCATGGCGCCATAGAAGATGACTGCGATTAGGATAGTTCTGCCCTGCCGAACTATCGGCGGGCGAACTGCCATCACGCTGCTGGCGATGAGTGTCCCCACTGCAGTAGCCGAGCGGAGCAGGCCATATCCAGTTGGCCCGACGTGGAGCACGTCCTTTGCAAAGATCGGCAGCAGTGCGTCGGCGGAAGAGAAGAAGGTGGCCCAAAAGTCTAGCGCAAGGGTCCAGACCAGAATGGGAGTGGACCAGACGAAGTGCAGTCCCTCCTTCAGGGCTGCAATGCTGAGGCCCGCACGGCCCGTTCCGCCGGCAAGGGAGAGCGGCTTTTTGATAGCGGCTAGAGCCCAGATGACGCCGATGTAGGACACGGCGTTGATCGCGTAGGCCGCCTTCAGCAGGCCACCGCCGATGAGCAGCCCGGCTAGGAGCGGGCCGGCTATCATCGTAATTCGAAACGTAACTGAGTTGACCGTAATCGCGTTGTAGAGGTGCTCCTTTGGCACCAGGTTCGGCAGCATCGCCTGCCTTGCCGGATTGCTGAATGCAACCGAAGTGGCCCCAATCGCGATAAGGCAGTAGATGAGCCACGGCCGGTCGACATGAAACGCGACTGCGGCAGACATGGCTGCAGCCACGAAGCAGAGACCGAGCTGCGCGCAGATCAGGACTTTCCTGCGATCCATCGCGTCCGCAACCGCGCCGCCGATAAGCGAGAACGCAACGGTTGGGACCAACCGAACGAGTCCCGCCGTTCCGAGGGCAAGCGGCGAGCCGGTGATCTGGTACAGGTGCCAATCGATTGCAGCGGACTGCATCTGGGCGCCCGTCATTGAGACGGCCATCGCCATCCAGTATCGACGAAAATCGGCATCGCGAAGAGCGGGAAACCTGTCGGCCTTCTCGCCGGAGCTATCCACTCTGCGCGGCCGGTTCGTACAGTTTGCGCTCTATCTCGTCCAGGCGATAGCCAAACCCCGGGCCGGAGATCGACCTGAGGTCTACTTTTCCGTTAGTGCGCCGATAAAGGCCCGGATGCACTGCGGCTTCGGGCAGCGACGCATCGGGATAGAACTGCATGGCATTTGTCTCTACTCCCATGATAGTGCCGGCGTGCGCTGCTAGCTGCACATGAGGGATTTGGGCGAGCATGGGGTTCGTCAGGTCTTGCACCATGATCTCCATGCCGAACCGTCGTGCAATGCAGAGACTCAGTATCGCTCCAGTCTGTGTCTTGCATGTCTTGAGGGCCACGCCGTTCCACCCGAGGGCGAAGCCCATGCCAACCATTCGCCAATCGTGGGCGCTCTCGTCCATAAATAGGAGCTTGCGCTCGGCAATGGACGCTACGTTTATCGCGTTCTTCTCGAGGTCGTACGGGAAGGGCTGCTCAACATATAGGAGCCTTTCATAGGTAGTGGGATCGTTACGCTCAACACGGTCCAGCACTTCATGAACGTAGGCAGGGTCTCGTACCGTGCAGTTGAAGTCGGTACATAGGTGGAGGACAGACATCTCGTTCGCAATCTGTCCAACCCGCCTGATCCGGTCATAATCCCAGTCGACATCATCGCCGCGCAGCTTGACCTTCAAGCAGTAGAGGCCGTCTCGCTCGATCCAGTCGCGGAGAAGGACTGGGTAACCATCGTCGGGTTCATCACCGACTAGGTCATCAGGAGTGAGCGGATCCTTTCCGCCAACCAAGTGCCAAGCGGGCATTGTGATGTCTGGCGGGTCGGCGAAGATTGCATCCGGATAGACACCGTCAAGCTCCTGGACGAGCCAATCCCGATCGAGGAGCATGTACAGATCCGAAGTCATGAACTCAGATGAATAGGTGTCGTACGTCGGGAGTCCGACCGCGTGGCCAAAGGCGTCGTGCAGGGCGATGTCGAAAGCCGAGCAGCAGACGAGGGCGGCAAGGTGAGGAATCCGTTCGTGTACGCAATCCCTTGCTGCTCGAGCGGCCTTGGAGAGTCGGCTCTTCATGAACCGGCGGCCAATCTCCATCGGATGGCCCCACTCCCGAAAGTTCGCCCACTCACCGACTAATCGTTTCGTTAAGCCCACAAGTGCATCCAGTCGGGCCTGGTACGGGATACTGCTCGGCCAGACCCACTGAACGCTCAATGGAGTCTCGCCCCAGCCAGAGACTCGCGAGCCGTCCCGGCGCTCCACCGTCAGGCAAACCCGAGCGCAGAGGACGGATGTGAGCGTCTCTGTTCCGAACTTAAGGGGAACTCGCGTAGTTACGGGAAGCAGCCACAGCTTGGCTTCAACGGGGCGAATATCGGTCGGTCGTGACATCGACTAGCGCCTGACGGCGCCGACAATCTCCGAGACGGCGCCGATTCCCTGGTCGCGAAGGTAGTTCTCAATGCCCTCTATCACCCGCAGCGGGGCGTCGGGGTTAACAAAGTTGATTGTTCCGGTTGCCACTGCAGTCGCACCCGCCAGGATGAACTCAAGAGCATCATCCGCGGTGCAGATGCCTCCCATTCCAATCAGCGGTATGGTCACTGCGCTTGCGACACGGTGAGTCATGTAGACGGCGAGCGGCCTAATACACGGCCCCGAGAGGCCGCCCCTCCCGAGTGCCAGCTTGAACTTTCGCTTCTTCACGTCGATCGAGGTGCCGATAAACGTGTTGGTGAGTGAGAGAATGTCCGCCCCTGCGCTCTCGGCGGCACGAGCCGTCACCGTGATATCGGTGACATTCGGTGAGAGCTTCACGATGAGCGGCAGCGAGGTGCGAGGGCGTACCGACGAGACCACCTCGTCCAGCAGCTTTGGGTCCACTCCGAATTCAATTCCGCCATGCTCCTGGTTCGGGCAGCTCACATTCATCTCGAGCGCGGCGATGCCCGGAACTTCATTCAGCCGCTCTGCCAGGACGATGAAATCCTGCCGCTTGTCCGCGGCAATGTTGACGATAACTGGGCAGTCGAACTGCATCAGGTAGGGCATCTTCTCGGCGACGAAGGCATCAAGCCCTGGGTTCTGGAGACCAATTGAGTTGAGAGTGCCTGCCGGCGTCTCGCACATCCTCGGCATCGGGTTGCCGCGCCGCGGCTTCACTGTCACGGCCTTCACCATGATGGCGCCAAGGCGAGACAGGTCGAAGAAGTCCGCCCATTCCGCTCCAAACCCAAACGTTCCGGATGCCGTCATCACCGGGTTCTTAAGGACGAGAGGGCCGAGCCTGGTCGTTAGGTCCGGGCGGGCGGCCTTATTGCTGATATTTCCTGCGGCAGAACTGCTCATCTAGTAGCCGTTCGTGTGACGACGCGGGTACCGGGCATTCGGCGATTCCAGTATCGCCCGCTGGGCATCCGTTGCCGTAGGATAGTCGTCTGCATCGTAGAAGTCCGCTGCCCAGGACATTCCGCATGGGCTGTACTTATAGAACACGGTCCGTCGGTCGTGCTTGCCGTGCCACGGGAGCGTGCCATGAGTAAGGGCCTCACTGAATAGGATTGCCGTTCCAGCCGGCCCGGTTACTGCCTGAACGATTGAGTGTGCCTGGTCCAGATCCTTCCAGTCCTCTGGGAAAGCAATGTTCGACTTGTGGCTGCCGGGCACGCAGCCGAACCCACCGTCTGTGGGTCCCACATCGTGCAGGTTATAGGCAATCACGCTCAAGCCGTTTCGAATCCTGCCGTTCTCATAGTGATAGGAGTAGAGTGGATCGTACGGAGTGGCGCCACCGTGCAGCGTCGTGCCAATCGGTCCCTTTCCCGTGCGAATGACGTCCAGATAGTCGTGGTCCAAGCGGACTTGCGGATGCACCGACTCTGTGAGGTAGGGCATCACTGCCGGATTGTCGATGAGATCGATGAAGGGCTGCCCCCAGGAGAGCAGGCCGACGAATCGATGCGTGTTTGCTTCGGCTTGCACCTCGGCATCAATGCGTGAATCTATGACTGAGTTGATAGACGCGATCTCGTGGCCAGAGAGCGCGTTTGGAATAACAAGGAAGCCCTGCAGGTCCAGCAGATACCGCTCGTGTTCAGTCATGTTCGTCCTCGCTGCCTGGGATCTCTGTGAGGGCGCCATAGAGCTCGGGCCGCCTGTCTCCGGTGATGTCTAGCTCCCACTCGCCCTTTTCTATCACGATTCGCTTCTCCCGTGCCTGATCCAAGTCGAGGTTTGCATAGAGAATTGTCTCCTCGTTCGGGCCGGCTTCCACAAGAATCTTGCCGCTCGGCGCAACGATCTGACTGCGCCCGATGAAGCGGCGACCTCGCTCCGTTCCCACGCGATTTGCCGCTATGAGCCAAACTCGGTTCTCCCAAGCCCTTGCCCTCGTGATGAAGTCCGGCGCACTCTCGGCGCCCTCCGGCCAGTTGGTGGGAAGAGCGAGCACATCTGCTCCCTGCAGGGCAAGCGAACGAACAGCTTCGGGAAACCGCACATCGTAGCAAATCAAGGTTCCCAGCGATCCCCACGACGCAGGCGTAGGCTCAAGGCTGGTTCCCTTCGAGACGAATCGGTCCACTCCCAGGGTAGG
>VFKD01000647.1 GCA_009885735.1 bacterium | reverse complement strand
CTTGGTTCCGGAAGCAGGCATGCGATCTACCTGAAGTTTGTGGGCGTGAACGTCCTTGGGCTGCTGTTCAACCTAATCATCATGAAGGGTGTATTCTTCGCGTTCACGGGGCACATCATCAATCAGGGCAATCCGGACAAGACGCATTGGGCTATTGCCAAGGGCATCGCAATCGTGCTGGTGGCAATCTGGAACTTCCAGGCAAACAAGCACTACACTTTCCGGACCCCAGATCAGTAACGAGATATTGCATCCCTCGCTTTCTCCCACGTCTCGCGCTTCACTGTTCCTCCTGTTCGAAGGTGAACCTGCCCATCCGGCGAGATAGGCGCCGCCAACTGATTCATCTCGTTTAGCCGGCCAATCTCCCGCTTTGCGCGCGATTCTGTATCGTCATCGATGCTGTCGCCCGACGCATTCCGCGGAATCTCAGCGCCAAGCCGGTCCCGTTGCGACTGCAATTGGCTCTTGAGCGAATTCAGCTGATCCATCAACGGGTCGCGCTTACGATTAACCACGTAGAATGCAGCCACCGCAGCGCAAGCCAAGACTAACAGGACCGCCGGCACCACAATGACACGGCGCGAGGTTCGCCGCGAGTGACTGTCCGGCGCATAGACTGGCTGCTGCACGGATTGCTGTGGTGGACGCGCCTGCAGCACAAAGCCGGCCACAGGAGCGGCGGCCTCGGGCGGCGGAAGCGACGCGCCGCACTTCCAGCAGGTCGCTTTGCCCGCGAAGTTGTTCGCAGCGCAGCGCGGACAGCCGACCCTAGCCTCTCCCTGGTTCATCCTAACTCTCCTCATACGCCATCATGGCTGCTTGATGGACTCGCTTCAACGGAACCGCGCATGCCTCGGCACATCGGCGCACGTCGTCGTACTCAGGGCTCGCGGTGGTCTGCACGCCCTGAAATGTCCCGCATTTGATCCGGACCTCTCCATACGGAGTGGTTACAGGAACCCACCGACGTTCCAGGCACATGCGTTGGGCGGGAAACATCCGAACGCCAAATGTGGTCGTTTCCGCAAAGAACACCGCTGCCACGGCTTGAACGCACTCCTTAGGCGCCAACGCCGTCAGCAGTGTCGCAGGGCGCCCCTTCTTCATCTGAATCGGCTGGGTGTAGACATCCAGCGCTCCTGCCGCAAACATCCGCTCAAACGCCAGTTCATAGAACTGCGGAGACATGTCGTCTATGTTCGTCTCGATGCACATAATCTCGGTCTTCTCTTCCGAAACTTGCGAATCACCCACGATAACCCTGAGAAGGTTTGGCCGGTTACCAAAGCTCTTCTTGCCTGCGCCATAGCCTACGGGCCCAACAGTCATCGCGGGCGCTGGACCAAACTCAGCGGCCAACGCCACCATAAGCGCTGCGCCTGTGGGTGTAACGAGCTCCCCCACAATGTCCACCGAGTAGACCGGAACCCCGGCCAGCATCTCCAGCACAGCAGGCGCAGGAATCGGAATGGTTCCGTGCATGCACTCCACGAACCCATGGCTCATCGGCAGAGGCGAGCAGACAATGCGCCCGATCCCCAGCAGCTCCAGCGCGATGCAGGCGCCCACGATGTCCACGATGGCGTCAATCGCGCCGACCTCGTGGAAGTGGATACGCTCCACGGTGGTCTGGTGGACTTTCGCCTCGGCCACTGCCAGCTTCTGAAAGACAGCAAGCGCCTTGCTGCGTATATTATCGGAAAGCTCGCTCGCCTGGAGTATCTCCTCGATGTGGTGCAGATGGCGGCCATGCCCCAGCTCTGCCACTTGGGTAACGGTCACATCCACCGCGCCGATGCCGTTTCTCTCCGTCGGCTCCGCCGTCAGGTCCCAGCCGTCCAGGTGCAGCTTGGCAAGCTCGGCTCGAATGGCACCAACGTCTGCTCCGCATGCGATGAGCGCGCCGAGCGTCATGTCGCCGGAAATGCCGGAGAAGCAGTCGAAATAGGCCGTCCTCAAGGCTGTGTCCTCATGCGTTCACTTTCCCAAAAAGCAAGATGTCTCGCGGTTCGCCGCGGTAGCGATATTGGGTCTGGAGCGTTCCCTCGTTCTCGAACCCGCAGGAACGAAAAATGTCGGCCTTCCGCTCGTCCATCCGGTCTGTAGCTGCGATAAGCTTGCCTGACGGCAGGGGCAGCGCCTCCAAAAGAGCCTTCGTGTATACAGTAAAGTTGAGATGGGTAAAGACATCGACCTGGAAGACGTCTGGCCAGTCTCGCGACGGCAGAGCCGTCGCACAGCCCACTACTGCACCGTTGGCTGCCGCAAGTATGCGCGCCGAAACGCCTGGAGCATTGCGACCGAGCTGATACATCAGGCTGCAGTAGGGTGCTTCCAGAAGTTGAATGTCGTGTATTTCCCAACCGACACTCCTCAGCGGCTCGCCGGTATCAATCGCTGCAAGAACCGAGACAAGCGGCCAGTGCTCCCATCTCGGCTCCACCACTTCCGCGGGCCCTGGAGCAAACCAGTCCTGGGTAGCCGCGTCAATCCCGCCTTCGCACAATGCCATCTCGCCGCCCTTGATGCTTCGAAATCCAAAGCTCTCGTAGATTCTGTACGGTGGACTCTCGAAGCCGGTTCCAAGCAGAAGCGCCCTGCCGCCCCGACTGCGAAAGCACTCCATCTGCGCCGAAATAACGAGCCTGCAGATGCCCTTGAGTCGATGCTCGGGACGGGTGAAGACGTGCCCGAACAGGCCGAAACCATGCCGCTCGACCGTCATGACGTTTGCCACCGGGTAGCCGTCGATGAGGCCCAGGTAGAACCGAGTCTCAAGGAGGTCGGTCTCGCCAGCGAGCGCGGCACGAATATGCTCGCGCCAAGAGTCGCCCTTGTGGCCCAGGAGATCACGGACCTCGGGACCCAGGGCCTCGTCCGGCGCGTCAACCCGAACTATGGTGAGGTCCTCGCCGGAGCCAAGCCGAGCATGATCAAGCTGGGTCTGCATGGTCGTATTCTAGCCTCCGGGGCAGGGCGGCGTCAAATCTGTGGGAGTGCTGAGGAGGCCAACGAGGATGGTTGATCGGTCGTGGCGTTTCTATAGGTCCCATTCGTCCCATTCGTCCTATAGGACGAACGAGACACTCGCAAAGCCGCGAGCGCCCATCACCCTCTACCCTTGGCAGGTTCCAGCCTACTCTCCCGCGAACAATGGTGTATTCCCGCCCTCGCTCGGAGACCGCCATGCTCTCGCTCGCGCTTCTTCTGCTCACGCACTCAACCATTCAGCCGCAAGGCTCTGAGGTTCGCTGGAAGTACGACCAGGTGCAGATATTCCTGCATCGCGCCGCGTCTCTCGCGTTCGTCGAGAACACTGTCCCCTCCTTGGAAGCGGCAGTGAAGCAGGGCGCGGACGGCGTGGAGATCGACGTACGCCGAACCAAGGACGGGGCGCTCGTTCTCTATCACGACGACTGGCTGCTGCGGTACGGCGGCCCTTCGTCCACTCTTGAAGAACTGACCCTAGCCGACACGCAGAACCTCAACCTCTCCCTGCGCTTCGGAAACCGCGCCAAGGGGCAGCGACCTCCTCTCTTCGCGGACGTCCTGCGGTTCGCGAAGGCAAACGGATTGCTGCTGTTTCTGGACATCAAGACCAAGGGAATCTACCCAGAAGTGATGCGTCTGGTTGATTTGATGGGCTGCAGGCCGCTGGTTCAGATGACCGGCGGACAGGTTCCCAGTGGAAACTTCAGCGTGCCGATGCCGTGGATTCGGGTCTGGAACTACGATAAGGGCGGCGAAGAGGACCCAGACCGCATGAGAGCGGCTCTTGCGAACGCACCTGCGCAGCCTTATCGAATCATGGCGGAAGACGCCCGACTGTTGTCGCACTTGTTGGGCCGCAGACCGCAAGTGCGGCCATTCTCACCATTTCGGTCAACGATGGCTAGAGCATTGCGGGACCGTGCGAACATTATGACCACCATGACTCCGCCACCTTCATGGTTTCGGTCAAGATTTGAGAGGGATGCGGAGTCACATCCTGACATGACATTGCGGCAGAAGTCACTCTGGTCCCTGGGCTCGATGGGCGACGCTCTGTCCGTGCCGACCATCCTTCGGATCGCACTCACTCCGTACGATGCGAAGGTCGCCGCGACCCATGAGTATGCAGAGTCGTACGTGAAGTTCGCCGCCTGTGCGGCGCTTGCGCGCATACCCGGTCCCGAATCGCGGGCGGCTATACGCAAGGTGATGGTCTCGAAGGGCGAGATGGACCGTGGGGCGATGGCGCTTACGCTCGCCGTGCTGGGTTCCAAGGCAGATGCTGCGCTGCTTGCCGAGATGGCAGATTCGCGGAAGGAGAACATCGGGATGGCGGCATCGAGCGTGATCACCTCGGTGGGATGGATGGGTTCCGCCTCTATCCCTATCTACATAGCCGGACTTGAGTGGGAAGACACGGCAAAATGGGCCGTATTCGGCCTTGCCAACTTAGGCTCAGTGGCGATTGAGCCGCTTGTGCGAACAGCAACGGACGTACATGAGACTGCAAAGCGGCGTAGAGGCGCAGTCCTGGCGATTCTCTGGATGCAGGGGCCCGAGGCAGAGCGTACACGGCGACGGCTCGCCGTGTACGCTGGCCTGCCGAACGAACTGCGGAGCCTTATTGCAGCTTGGCTTCCCGTGCCGCGATGACGCCTGCCGAGAAGCTGCCCTCTACCTTGACCCGTGCTCCCGCCAGGGCAAGCCCCGCAAAGAAGTCTGATCTGCCGATGTGGTTGTTGTCCTTGTCTTTGAACTCAACTATGCCGCCGGTCGTAACTCCCACGCCGCCACCTGGATAGGCGAAGCCCTCGAACTCGGTCACCGGGTCAATCCGGAACGTGCCCGCTACGGATTCAATGGTGGTCGGAGTCCCTTTAACTTCCGCTTCTCCATCCCTGTCTGCCTCATCTTCCAGCTTCACTCTGGACGCAACAAGAGTATTGCCGGCAGCGTTGTAGACGCCCTCGGCCTGGGCACTCTCGGCCCCTGCAATTCGCAAAAAGAACTCCTCCTTTGTAATGAGGAGCCCGCCCGACGAACGAAACACAGTCGTGGCGTTGGTTGCAATATTTACCGTAGTACCGGACGGAACAAACCCGCGAGCACGGCGAACAGTCAGTACGAACGTTCCTGCAGGAGCATCAGACGAGACAATCGGCCCCTTCACCTTGGTCGGCCGCTCGCCGTGAGAGTCCTCGATCTTGACCTCGGTGGCCGCAAGCTGGCGTGTTCCCGGCGTGAATGTGCCTCGAACCTCTACCCGCTTGCCGTTCGCAAGGGTCGGATTTGGCGTGGAGTCGGAGTTGAAAACGGTAGTATCTGCCGACGTCGTTACCGTGAATGCCGCCCCAAAACGCATTGTGAGCGCAAAGGTAAAGTTTGGCGCTGCGCCGGAAAGTCCGGAGATCAGCCCACTGTAGTCCTCCGCCTCGTGTCGATTTCGGTTATCCAGACCAGTTTTAGAGCCCTCGCGCAATGCGGGCGTAACCTTGCCTCCCAGAATGCCGAAGTTCGCAAGATCGAAGTCGATCACAAGGTCATCGGAACCTGTTGCAAGGTCTCTCGGGTTCGACATAAACAAGAGAAGCACCTTGCGACCGAGGCTGTCCACCGGCACGGTGTCGGCCAGGGGAGTCACCACGCCGGCGACCGTGCCCTTCAATACAAGTGTCATAGATGGGGCAACGGTAACTCGAACTCGGGCGTGCATGCCGGCACGTGCCACAACTCTGCCAAGAAACGTAAAGCGCTCGCCCGATGCATCGCGAAGCGTCTTCAGATCTATCGTCTTGCCGGCGGAGTCATCAATGATTGTCTGCGCTGCGCCGCTTGAATCCACAAGCTCTACCTTGTAGATGGTGGTCCACACATGGTCATAGTCATCGCGGAAGCTGTCTGTGACAAACACACCGACCGGCGCTGTCCGAGCCGAGCCCCCACCGCCGCCACCGCCGCATGCGCTCAACAGGAGCGGAGCCACAACGAGGGCCAACATCAATCCTACCAGCTTCCTCATCTCATCCTCCTAAGTGGCCGAGCCCGATCTACTTGCAGCTTCGCGCCATGATGCTTACACGCTCGACAGAGCAGTTCAGGTTCGGGCGACCCGGTCAAAGCAGAATGCCGAGCCAACCAACGGCCTCGGCATCCTGCCCTTTGCGGTTGTGCTTCGCTCTAGCCCTAGAATGAGCCCTTCAGGACCAGCACGTCGCCAGGACCAAGAACTGTGACAGCATCACCAGCAACGATGACCGGCACTACGTCGTCGTCATTAGTGTTCAGCTCAACCTTGCCAATGCCGGCAGCCAGAGAGAACGATCCTACCGACACGCCGTTGACGTAAGCGGTGAGCACCGTGCCATTGGCTAGGTTGACCCGACTTGCCTCGACTTTGAATCTTCGACTACCATCCGCACGATCCCTGTACACAGAATTCCCCTGCGGCTTGATTCCGCCAATGCGAGGACCGGTCAGCAGAATCTTCACCCGCAGCTCATCGTCTGCCGACACAGCACCGGATGAGAGACCGAACGCGCCAACACACACTGCCAGTACAGCCGGAACCAACCAGAACAACTTTCGCATCTCGAGTTACCTCGTCCCTTCTTGCAGGGACTTTGCAGGAGGGTTTACGAGCCACATCGCCGTGCAGCCGCCACATTCACGTCGGGCACTTTGCAGTCTGCCGACAGAATGTGTTATACTGCGTTGGACGATGTGGATCAGACGTTCACACGGCCTGCGTCCACGTATGTTCGTCTCCGGAGCGGCATTCCTGTTCCTCCAAAACGTCCAATGCCGCTCCATCTACTTCTTTGTTTGTGATCTATACTCTAGACCCGGCACCAGCTGCGAATAATACAGTCCCGCGAGAATAATTTCTCGGCAACGGCAGTCTCATGACTCATCCGAAGCACCTACCGTACGCTGTTTACCGCTGCAAACACGTCAATTACGCCCTTCCCCAGAAGTCCCACAAAAAGCGGGTTAATATCGTCTATTGAACGCGCCGTAGATCGAATTGCCGAACGCAGGTTCGACGGAGTAAGTGTCGGATTCACAGAGAGCATAAGGGCGGATTGGGCGCTGACAAACGGCGCCGCAAACGATGTGCCCGACCACGTGGCGTAGCCTCCCGTCCAGAATGTGCTGCGAATTCCGGTGCCCGGCGCAACCACCTTCACCCAGGATCCATAGTTCGAATAGTCCGCCTTGATATTGAGAGAATCAACCGCGCCCACAACATTTACTCCCTTTCGCGACGTGGGATTCTGTACCTCCTCCGCGCCCCCATTACCAGCGGACGCAATACCTGCTACCCCCTTGGCCTCAGCAAGGTCCAGTGCGTCATCTACGGCCTTCGACCGTTGAGCTGAGCCAAAGCTCATATTGATGATGTGCGCCCCGTTCTTCACCGCAAAGTTGATGCCCTTCGCGACATCAAGCGCTGTTCCGACGCCGAAGCTATTTAGCACACGGACAGGCAGAATGCGTGCATTCGGCGCAAGCTTCAATATGATTCCCGCAATCATCGTTCCGTGCCCTGTCGACCCCGAGAGCGGACCATCACTCACATCCAGAGGCGGCATTGTGGGCTGGATTGCGTTGTAGCCTGGCAGGTAGCGGCCAGCAAGTGCAGGATGATCAAATGTGGCGCCAGTGTCCAGAACGGCGACCACAATACCGGCGCCTGTCGAGAGTGCACCTACTCCAATTGAATTCACTTGACTGTAGGCTTGCTGATTTTCATAACCTGCGGCATCCGGTCCCGCATCCGCGGCGAAGTGGATTTGAAGTCCCTTGACCTCTGGGTTCTCCATATACGTGTTTGTCTCTGCAAACACGACTCGGCTGTCATCGCCCAGGATCTTCACGAATTGGGCTTCCGTCGTCCCAGCGGGCTTTCGCAGGCTGAAGAGCCGCGTCCCAGGCACCTTGTCCAGGACGACGGATTGGTATTTCGCGGCAATCGCGTTGATACTTGCGCCTGCCTTTATCTTCACCAATACGTGTCCAGGCACTGTTCCATCCGCCATCGCGAATGCTCCACACAGGACGGTCATTAGAGTTACCATAGAGATACATAGGGCTCGTTGAAATCTAGTCAATTGTTAGTTCCTTTCTTGCGCTCAAGGACGCTTCTATCTCTCGCCAACCAGCGAGAATGCGGCCCAGTGGTACGGATGCGGATGAGTCTCCCTAGTCTTTTGTTGCGCGGCACGCAGTGCACCGGCCTTCGACATTCCACTAGTATACAGGGAGTAGAAGGTCACCATTAGTTCGGCAGTCGAGGCATCGTCGGCAGGCCAAAGACTGGCCAGCACCGATCTGGCGCCGGCAGCCAGGAATCCCCTCATGAGTCCGAACAACTCGTCACCAGGCTCAACGTATGAAACGCCGGTCTGGCACGCAGAGAGCGTGGCGAGATCACAGCTTAGCTCCAGGTCGTACAGATCACGAGCCAGCAGCCAGCCATCG
>VFKD01000356.1 GCA_009885735.1 bacterium | reverse complement strand
GTAATCTGATCTGGAAACCAGTACGAGGTCAGTTCAACAGCATCCAGCGGGAGCTTGGCCGCTTCGTCCACGAACTGCATCATGGTCATGGTGGGAGCCGGCTTCGCGCCTAGGTAGTCACGATAGGAATATGCGGCCAGACTCAGCTTCATCTTCGATGCCAGTGGCGCAGCCTTTGCGAGAACGGGCGGCAATGCCGCGGCCACGCATGCCGCCGCCCCTGCGGCAAGCGCTTCTCGGCGTGTTGTTCTCATGTTCGCTGCAGCTCCGTCCATAGTGCGTGATAGCACTTTAGGAACGTAACGCCGTCTTCCGGCTGCATGGTTGCTCCAATCTCGCACAGAGTGTAGCCTCTATACCCCGAGGACTTTAGCAGGTCGAACAGGACACGGTAGGGATAACTCCCCCACAGATCGTTGATGTGGCAGCAGCGGATGTAGGGTCTTAGCAGCTTGAACGACGAAACGATGCTGCCGTCCACAATGTCGGTGCCGTTCGAGTTCCAGGTGAGCCCGACCGAGTCGTGTCCGCACTGGCGCATTAGTGTCGCGCAGTGCTCCGGCCTAGACGTGCCGTCGCCGTGAACCTCGACCCATATCTCTACGCCGTGCTCCTTGGCAAAGGCGCCGCACTCCCGGAGCGCGGCGCTAATCTGATCCAGAGTCTTGGTGGTCTCAACGCCTTTCGGAAGGCCGTTTGGCCGCACCTTCACGCCGCGCGCACCGATGTCGGCCGCGAGCTGCACGAACTCCCTGCATGTCTGGATGTTCTGCCGCACCACGGCGGCATCCGTCGACTGAAATTCGCAGGTGGTTCCCAGGCTGGTCTGGAGCATTCCGGCTTCGGCGCAGAGACGCTTGATCTCCGCGCGGCGGGCCTTGTCGCAAGCCGGCTCGACGCCATGTGCGTGCGTGGTTCGGAACTCGACACCCGTAAGCTTCGCGGCCTTGCAGTGGGAAAGAAGCGTGCCGAGATCCCAGGTCTTGGCCACGTTGTAGGTTACCGTGCCGAGCTTAATGTTAGCCTCCTGGGGTGCGCTGGAGGGAAGAAGCGAGGCGATAGGCGCCAGTGTGGCGGCAGCGATCAACTCGCGCCGCGACGGCTGGACCGTCAAGCCTTCGACGGCTGAAGACCTCTGAGGTTGCATCAACTGTTGTCCCCCCTTTGGCAATAGAAACAACAAGAGCGCCCCGCACTGTGCGGGACGCTCTTGAATTCGCGAAAGAGGACGCAGGTTCCTGTTAGGCCGTCACCGAATTCAGCCTCGCGGAACGCGGAGCCTCGACGGCACAGGCTGCCTTGTAGTGCTTGCGCAGCAGCTGCCTGCCTCGATGAATGCGCGAGCGCACGGTTCCGATGCTCGTGTGCATACTCTGCGCGATCTCCTCATACGAGAGCCCCTCCACGTCGCACAGCAACACTGCGCGACGGAACTCCGTGGGCATGAGAAGAAGCGCCTTCTGAAGTCGCTCATCCATCACGGTCTTCATGACCGTTACCTCGGGATTCGACTCGGTATCCGGAATCTCAAGTACGAACTCCTCTTCGCCGGAGCCGTCCGCTATCACCTGGCTGAGTGAAATCGGCTTCGGCTTGTTCTTCCTGCGCAGCCCGTCCACAAACAGGTTGTTCAGGATGCGAAAGAACCAGTTCTCAAACGGCAGCGCGCGATTGTACTTGTCGAACGAGCGAAACGCGCGAAGGTACGCCTCCTGCGTGAGATCCTCGGCATCGTCTCGGTTGCCGGTCATTCGATAGGCCATATTGTAGGCCTGCCGTTTGGTGCGGCTCATTAACCCCTCGAACTCCGCCGGATTCGCCGCTGAGTTCGGTACGACACTTGTGTTGGTCATGGAATGCCTCCCTTGGGGCAGACCGCACGGACCGTGCTACTTGGACTGACCGGTCCGTACTATAGAAGTAAGACGGAACATGTCGGCGAAAGGTTTCACGACCTTCACCGAAAGTTTGTGTACTGTTTTTATGCGACCGAGTTCGTGCCTTCGTTCCACCCACTACACGAGACAGAATCTGAGGACGACGAACTGCACATCAGTTGGATCAGCAGACGAAGTCCGGCGCCTTGGCGTTCCATCGTGCGATGACATTTTACGAGCAGGCACATTCCCTGAACTGCATGGACAAACAAGGCAGCATAGTCCTCCGGGTCAGCCTCGGGGCGCAGCTCTCCACTTTCCTGTCCTGCCTGCACTACGCTGCAGACAGTTGACGAGAGACCGCAGAAGAGATTGCTAAGCCTCTCTCGCATGCGCTCGCTGTGTTCCGACATCTCTGCAACCAGATTGCCGAATGGGCACCCACCCGTATTTCCCAACTGGGCGTGGTGCGAAATCACAGCGTCTGCAAAGGCGTTTAGCTGCTCGACCGGTCCTAGTTCAGGATGGCAGAGCGTCGCATGCAGGAGCACGTTAAGCTCATCGGCACGTCGATCCAGCACCGCAAGGCCGAGATCTTCCTTTGCCTTGAAATGGTAGTAGAAGTTGCTCTTGCTCACACCGGAGAGTGCCGCGATATCGTCCACGCTCGTGGAGGTATATCCTTGGCGATAGAGGAGGTCTTCCCCGGCCTTGAGAATCTTCTCTTTGCTCGTCATTTGGCGGCGTCGCCTCCTGCAACTGCTAGGTAGTACCGGTACGTCCTAAGTATTCTAGTCGAGGCGAGGGGCAATGTCAAGGACTTTTATTCACATCTTCATGGAATCATTTGATTGGGCTTCGGAAGATCGCTGCGTGATCAGGCGATTGAACGTGTCGGTGGCTGCTGCGCGAGGCGACGGTGGGCTATCGGGTATATTACAGCCAGAGGAGCTATCCTCCCTCACCGAACCTTTACTCCATGGCCTACAATAACTTTCAGGACTTCCTCGGCCGCCTAGAGCGCGAAGGCGAGCTCGTTCGCATCGCGGAGCCGGTCAGCCCGTACCTGGAGATAACCGAAATAGCCGACCGCATGATGAAGCGGCCGGGTGGAGGCAAGGCCCTCCTCTTCGATCACCCCACAAGCTCCGAGTTTCCAGTGGCTATCAACACGATGGGCTCCCGCAAGCGTATGTCGATGGCGCTTGGAGTGGGGGACTACGAAGAGATCGCCGACGAACTGAGCGAACTTCTCAAGCCCGATGTTCCTCAGGGATTGGCAGCCAAGCTCAAGATGCTGCCAAAGCTGGGCCGCCTTGCTTCCGCGCCGCCGAAGACTGTCAGCGAGGGCGCGTGCCAGGAAGTAGTCCACACTGGCGATGCAGTGAACCTTGGCCGCCTGCCGATTCTCCACTGCTGGCCGGACGATGGAGGGCCATTCATCACCCTTCCGCTCGTCTTCACCTACGATCCGCACTCCGGCAAGCGCAACGTCGGCATGTACCGAATGCAGGTGTACGATCGCAATACAGCCGGCATGCACTGGCAGCTCCACAAGGTGGGCGCGGAACACCACCGTAGGAGCGCGGAGGCAAATCGGCGGATTGAGGTTGCCGTCGCCCTCGGCGCAGATCCGGCGGTCACGTTCAGCGCAATCGCTCCGCTGCCGCCCGGTATCGACGAGATGCTCTTCGCAGGATTTCTGCGACACAAGCCGGTTCCGTTAGTGAAGTGCAAGACGGTGGACGTTCACGTCCCCGCGGATGCTGAGTTTGTGCTGGAAGGGTACGTCGACCCGCACGAAACCAAACCGGAAGGTCCTTTTGGCGACCACACCGGCTTCTACACTCCCATCGAGCCCTATCCGGTCTTTCATGTTACGTGCATCACGCATCGTCGTTCTCCGGTTTATCCGGCTACCATTGTTGGGCGCCCTCCCATGGAGGACGGCTGGATGGGCAAGGCGATCGAGCGAATCTTCCTTCCCCTAGTAAAGCTGATGGTTCCCGAGATTGTAGACATGAACCTTCCTGTGCAGGCCTGCTTTCACAACCTCTGCTTTGTCTCTATCAAGAAGCGCTATCCAGGCCATGCCTACAAGGTGATGAATGCGATCTGGGGCCTGGGCCAACTGATGTTCACCAAGATGATCTTCGTACTCGATGCGGACGCGAACGTGCAGGACATCGACGAGTGCCTGTGGCGAGTGACGAACAATATCGATCCCGAGCGCGACATGCTCATCACCCGCGGTCCAATAGACGTGCTGGATCACGCGTCCCGCGAGGTGGGCTACGGCTCCAAGATAGGGTTCGATTGCACGCGCAAGCTCGCGGCGGAGGGCTACAATAGAACCTGGCCCGCGGACATCCAGATGACCGAAGCCGTAAAGCAGCGCGTTGATGCGATGTGGCACAAGTTGGGGCTTTAGGGACCTGCCATGTCAGATATCGCACTATCGGTAACCAGCCTCGACCGCGAGCTTTTCACAGCGATCAACTCAGGCCTTCACTGCTCACTGCTCGACCGCATCATGCCGGCGATTACAGATCTTGGGCTGAGTCATGTGCAGGCTGTCTGTATTGTTCTGATCGCTATATTTCGCGGAGCTGCCCGGCGGGAGATACATGCGCGGAACCTGGTGCGCGATCTTTGGCGGTCTGTGGTTCGAGCACGCCACTGGGTGGGCCCCATCATCGTCAGTATCGCCGTAAGCGGCGTTGTTACCCAGTCCATCAAGCGTACCCACCGTGATCGACCCACCGAGTATTATGCGCGTGAGCACCAGTTGGGTAGGAGCATGGATGTTCAGGTCCACACTATCGCCGGAGTTCGGGCCATCCGATTCAACGGCTTCCCATCGGGGCACACCGCCACGAGCGTTGGTATCGCCACGGTCGTGACACTGCTTGCCCTTCGTCGCCGTAGCCGTTGGGCTGTGGCGGCCTTTGCATGGTCCTGCGCCACGCTCATTGGCTTCTCTCGCGTCTATGTTGCCGACCATTGGCCTGGAGATGTGGCGGGAGGAGTGGTTGTGGGTATGCTTTCTGGAGTCTGCGCACTTTGGATTGCAGGCCGATTGGCAAAGCGATCCAATGCCAAGCGGGCTTGCGCCGCAGAACGGGCGGTAACCACATCTTGAGTACACTCGTGGTTGCTGTCACCGGTGCCAGCGGCTCCATCTATGCACAGCGTTTTCTTCGCTGCGCGGCCAAGGAGTTCGAGAGGGTCTACCTGATGATGTCCGACCAGGCCCTCCAAGTTTGGCGAACAGAGCTGGATCCCAGCATTACGCAAGGCGACGCGAATCCTGAGCGCCTGCTGGGCGTGCCTTGCGCCAATATCACAGTGCTCGACCGAAAGGACTACTTCTCGCCGCCGGCAAGCGGGTCGTTTAGGCATGCCGGCATGGTCGTTATTCCTTGCTCCATGGGAACAGCGGGCCGCATAGCCAACGGAATATCTGATGACCTCGTCACTCGTGCGGCAGATGTCTGCCTTAAGGAGAAACGGCCACTGGTGCTCGTCGTGCGTGAAACGCCGTTGAATCTCATTCAGCTTCGCAATCTGACGCAGCTTGCCGAGGCAGGCGCCACCGTAATGCCGGCATCTCCTGGCTTCTATCATCGGCCAGTGTCCATTGAGGAGCTTGTGGACAGTGTCGTGGCCAGAGTCCTCCAACACGTTGGAGTCGATCAGAGGATCGTGCCCCAGTGGCAGGTGGACCAGAGCGAATGACCACAGGACGTCCATCCGGCTCCAGGCTGAAGCTCACGCTCGAGATGATCAAGTTCGAGCACACAGTCTTTGCTCTGCCGTTTGCCCTGGTGAGCGCGCTGCTTGCCGCGCGGCACCAAGGCCTGCCGCGTGGACTTCCCAGTGCAGCGGTAGTTGCGTGGATATTGGTGGCGATGGTGGCGGCACGCAGCGCAGCGATGGCGTTCAATCGGCTTGTGGACATCCGATTTGATGCAGCAAATCCTCGAACTGCGGGCAGGGCGCTGCCCGCAGGCCTCCTGCAAACGAGCTATGTCTGGGCATTCACATTTGTGTCGGTCGGCCTGTTTGTGCTTGCCGCTTGGCGACTTAACCCCTTGTGCGTTGTGTTGGCTCCCGTCGCGCTTATCGCTATACTTGGCTATTCGTTGACGAAGCGCATCACCTCGCTCTCTCACATTGTGCTCGGTTTCGCGATCGGCTTGTCGCCTGTTGGCGCATGGATTGCGGTGACGGGCGGGCTGTCGGTTGTGCCGCTGCTGCTCGGAGTCGCGGTGATGTGCTGGATTGCCGGATTCGACATTATCTATTCTTTGCAGGACGTCGACTTTGATCGGTCCCAAGGTCTTCACTCGCTCCCGGTTCGGCTAGGGAATCGCCGAGCACTCGTGCTAAGCCGAATTCTGCATGTGGCTGTCGTCCTGCTGCTCACGGCGGTCGGCATCGGCGCGGGCTTGCACCTCGCGTACGCGGCGGGAGTGATTCTAGTGGCTGGGATGCTGGCCTATGAGCACTCTCTCGTATCTCCGACCGACCTAAGCCGCGTAAACGTCGCCTTCTTCACCATGAACGGGTGGGTCAGCATCACACTCTTCTGCATGGTCGTGCTGGACCGGCTTCTCAGTCCTTAGATGCGACAACTCCGAGTTGGGTGCGTGCCATATCTGAATGCCAAGCCGCTCATCGAATGGTTTCACTCCGACGACTGCACCATGCCGGTGGAAGTTGAGTACAGCGTGCCATCCGACCTTGCAGGTCGATTGGCCGCCGGACACGTCGATGCTGCGCTCGTATCTACCTTCGAGTTGTTCAACCGTCCAGAGCTTCGCATCATTCCCGGCATTGCAATAGGGGCCGATGGACCCGTAGAGAGCGTGCGTATCTTCTCGAAGGTTCCATTTGCGTCGATCAAGAGCATCGCGATGGATTCCTCGTCACTTACGTCTGTTGCTCTGTCCAAGATCCTGATGGCGGAGATGTATGGCCACAAGCCGCACTGCGAGACCATGGCGCCGGACCCCGTGAGGATGCTTGAGAAGTGCGACGCGGCGCTTATTATTGGAGACCTGCACATTTTCGAGACGCAAGCAGCGTACCAGCTCGACCTCGGGGCAGCGTGGAAGGAGCTTACCGGCTTGCCGTTTGTCTATGCTTTGTGGCTTGCGCCGGAGTCGGCCCCGCTCAGTGACCTAACGGCTGCGCTTAGAGCTGCGATGCGTTGGGGCTTGGATCACCTGGACCAGTTGACAGCACGCTGGTCCATTGATCTCGCACTCCCAACTGCGCGTGTAAAGCGCTACTTTCGCCAGATTATGCGCTACGAACTGGACGATTCGGCTCTCATAGGGGTTCGACGCTACCGGGAGCTCTGTATCGCGCACGGTCTAGCTCCAGACGCTCCAATCCCGGCTCTTGCCGACTAGCTGTCGCAGGCCATCCTGCACGGGCACGCGGCTCCTGCCAATGATGTACAATACGGCATCTTCAGGGAGACACTGCATCGCATGAGCGCAATACTCGACGAGGTTCGTTCTCTTATTTCGGAGATGGAGCCAAATCTGCGCGCCACCCGCCATCATCTTCACTCGCATCCCGAGCTGAGCAACTTCGAAGCCGAGACTGCCGCATTCGTTGCTAAGAAGCTTCGCGACCTTGGCTTGGAGCCGCGTGTTGCTATCGGCGGCCACGGAATAACGGCGGACATCGACACTGGCCATGGTGGCAGTATGCTGGCTATACGGGCCGACATGGACGCCCTACCGATCGAAGAGCTTTCCGAGCATGAGTATCGGTCGCTGAATCCTGGAGTGATGCATGCCTGCGGTCACGATGGGCACACGACTACCCTGCTCGGTACTGCCGAGGTGTTGTGCCGGCTCCGCGAGAAGCTTCCTCGGCCCCTTCGCCTCATCTTTCAGCCTGCCGAGGAGAACGTGGGCGGCGCCAAGCGCATGTGCGACGCCGGAGTGATGGACGGGGTGTGCGAAATCATCGCACTGCATGGGAAACCCAAGCTCTCGGTCGGCAAAGTTGCGCTTAAGGTCGGCGCAACGATGGCGTCGGCAGACACGTTCGACATCGACGTCATTGGAAGCGGGGGCCACGCGGCCTACCCTCACCTTACCGTAGACCCGATCGTGGTTGGGGCAAGAGTCGTGTCCGCTCTTCAAACTATCGCCAGCCGTGAAGTGATTCCGAGTCAGCCGGTCGTCGTCACGGTGACCCAGTTTCATGCAGGCACCGCGTACAACATCATTCCAGGCGAGGCGCACCTGACGGGGACATACCGCACTCTTGATCACACGGTGCGGTCGGAGATGCCGGCTCGCATCCAGCGGGTTGCCGAGGGAATCTGCGCCGCCTCGGGCGCGGAGTGCCGAACGCGGTTTATGTCGGGCTCCGGCCCGGTGATGAACGATGAAGGGGTGGTAGGGCGCATTGCGGCTGCATCCGAGGCCGTGCTTGGCCCGAACAGCGTAGAGTGGATGGCGGCTTCGGACATGGGCGCGGAGGACTTTGCGATGTACCTGGACTACGCGCCTGGGGCGATGTTTCGGCTTGGGTTGGGAGACGTCTCAAATCTGCACACGCCTACGTTC
>VFKD01000064.1 GCA_009885735.1 bacterium | reverse complement strand
GGGGAAGCCGCCTGACCCCAATGAACGTGATAACGCTCTGGCTCGCCGTGGACCGAAGCTGCGTGGAGAACGGCTGCATGAGGGTGATTCCCGGCTCGCACACCCGCGTTGCCGCCCACCTCGACCAGTATGAATCGGTCGACACCGCGCGCAACCTCTTCGGCGCTGCCATTCCTGCGCACCTCATGGACGAATCCGAGGCGGTGAATCTGGAGCTTGGGCCCGGCGAGTGCCACTTCCACGACGCATGGACCATTCACGGGTCGAACCCGAACTTCAGCGAGATGCGGCGCTGCGGCTACACCATGCGCTACATGCCGGCGAACGTAGTACACCTCCAGCGCGGCGGCGGCATCACCAGGCCCCATTCGATCTACCTGCTGCGGGGCGAGGACCGCACCGGGGGGCAGAATGTGTATGCCGACGTACCCGAGATTGCGTGACGGGAACTACTAGCGGCGATAGCGGGTGGTCCACCGCTCATAGTCGGCGGGCCTCACGGCTGTCGCGGTAAGTGCGCGGCAAATGAGGTCGTGGAATCATCATCGCTGCCGTTGCGTTAGTCTGCACTCTCTGCTGACGAGCGCGATCCACCGATTGCGTGAACAAACTCCTCGGGTGTAACCAACATGAGACCTGGCCAACTTCTGCGAAAGACATCGTCGGTCATCAGGTCGAGCAGGTATTTGTCTCGGCTAACGACGTACCGGGCGTTGCACTCGAACGCGAGATTGAGGATGTGCTCGTCGCCAGGGTCTCGCGAATACTGCAAGTGGCTAGGCACATTGGGAATGAGGCTGCCGTGCCTGACAAGACGCTCAAGGATTGCGGAAGCTAGACTATCTGTGAGGCGAGGATTCTTAGCACGAATTGAAGGCCGGTGAAGGACGTCGAAGTACTCAGTGAGCCCATCATCACTTAGGCATATCTCGAAGATGCCTTGGTCTATGAGGGAGACCACCCGACCCGCTGGACCTTGTGGGCGCAGCACTGCTTGAAGCACAATTCCAGTGTCTAGGACAACGCGAGGCAAGTTAGGCATTCGCGATTCGGCGCCGCTTCTCGGATCGGTACACGCGAACCTCATCCTCTGTGAATGCATCCAACTCATCGTCCGTCATGGCGTTCGCCGGCGACTCGCCAATTGCGAGTGAGAGGAGTTCCTCAAAGCTCATGCCGGATTGAGGGTTCGGTTCGGAACGTGTCAAGCATTTTGAGACACTTCCCTCGCGCTATTTATTGTACGTCTGTCCCGGGTGCGCGCTCCCGGGTGGGAGGTTGATGTAGACCGCCGTAGGAACGTCCGGCGGCGTTGGACGGCTGCTGAACCTCT
>VFKD01000217.1 GCA_009885735.1 bacterium | reverse complement strand
GTTGTTCGCATCCATCCCGAAGCAACCGTGATGGACGCCGTTGATAGGATGGACCTCTATCAGGTGAGCGGCCTTCCCGTCGTTGATTCAAACGATTCTCTCATCGGCGTGCTGACGGAGCACGACGTCATCGCCGCATTGCTGCAGCCATTCGCGTCCGGCATCGATTCCGATGAGTCTCGGGCCTTTGAAGGGCTTATAAGCAAGGTCAAGGTTCACCTGGTTCGGGACGTAATGAGCGCTCCAGCCATCTCCGTAGATGAGCATGCAAGCGTTCGCGACGCCGCTGCCACGATGGTGGAGAGGCGGGTCAAGCGGCTGCCGGTTACCGCAAACGGCAAGCTGGTGGGTATTATTAGTCGTATCGACATCTGTCAGGCGCTGCTTGAGAATGCGGCGCCGCTCACGCACTCAGATCGCCACGCGCCTCGCGACTAGCGTCAACTCTACAATTGGGTGCAGTAAGCGACGCGCCTATTGCGCTCAACATTTCGCGCAGGCAACGGGTCTGCTCGCAGCGACACAATCCTTATAGGAGCATCACATGCACAATAGACGTTTGCACACCGCCTCATGGTTGGCGGGCCTGCTTGGGTTGATCGTCCTATCGGGCTGCAACTCGGCGCCGCAGAGCGGCGGAACCGGTGGCGGTGGTACCGGCGACACAATTCTGGTCGGCTCCTACCTCTCCGAGAGCGGCAGCGAGGCCGACTTTGGCAAGAGCACGCACGAAGGTATTGACATCGCTATCGAAGTGATCAACAAGGCCGGCGGCATCAACGGCAAGAATATCGAACTGCGAGCGGAGAATACCGAGAGCGATCCGGCGAAGGCAGCAAACGCGGTGACCAAGCTCATCACGAATGACAAGGTGGTAGCCGTCATTGGAGAGGTCGCGAGCGGGCTAAGCCTCGCCGCCGCGCCGATTTGCCAGTCCAACAAAGTCCCGATGGTCTCGCCCTCGTCCACCAACATTAAGGTGACACAGCAGGGCGACTACATCTTTCGAGTCTGCTTCATCGACCCGTTCCAGGCCTACGTAGTCGCTAAGTTCGCCCGAGAGAACCTCAAGAAGACAACCGCTGCGATCTTCGTGGACAACGCGAGTCCATACAGCAAGGACTTCGGCTCCGAGTTCAAGAAGAACTTCGAGCAAATGGGCGGCAAGATTGTCTCCGAGGCGGCATATGCCGCGGCAGACACGGACTTCAAGGGGCAGCTCACCAAGATCAAGACGGCAAACCCCGACGTGCTTTTGGTTCCAGGCTACTACAAGAATGTTGGGTCCATCGGCAAGCAGGCCCGCGAGCTTGGCATCACCGCGCCTCTCTTGGGCGGAGACGGATGGGATTCGCAGGACCTGTTCGTTACCGCCGAGGACGCACTGGAGGGAAGCTACTTCAGCAACCACATGGCGGTGGACGACCCGGCGCCTGCCGTCAAGTCCTTTGTGGACGCATACCGCGCAAAATACGGCGCGGACAAGACCCCAGGGGCGCTCACTGCTTTGGGATACGACGCCATGATGATAGTGGCCGAGGCAATGAAGCGAGTGAAGGTGATTGACGGTCCGTCACTGCGGGACGAACTTGCCAAGACCTCCGGGTACAAGGGAGTGACCGGCACCATCACCATGAACTCTGACAGGAATGCAGACAAGTCCGCCGTGATGCTGCAGATAAAAGGGCGCAAGTTTGTCTACATGGCAACAGTTGCTCCGAACTAGATCGCTTGAGTCCCAAAAGATGTTGTAGTTGTGTCAAGCCTTGAGAACAGTGATGTCCTCGACATTTGGCGACGCCTTTGTCATTGTCACCCTGAGCGAAGCCACAGTCGTATCGTGGCGAAGTCGCAGGGTCCGCTCGCGTATACAATGATACAGTCGGATGCTTCGTTCCCGCTAGCACCATGCGGGAATGACGCGCTTCCAAACGGCGGAAGCTCCGCTCAGCGTGACAGTACAGGACCGGAATCCAGGACACAATACGTTGGGCGAATCCTACAGGCGGTGCGCCCAGTTGCGTGCAACGAGTCACGGGACCGTACACAACTCGTCGGTCTAAGGCAGAGCGTCGTCAGACTCAAGCAAAGCTTCAACAGTACAAGAACGAGGCCGGGAGAGTCCCGGTCTTCTTCTTGCGCGTAGCTGAGAGGACGCCTTGGAAGATCAGACGCTTCAACTGTTCGTTCAACAACTGGTCAACGGCATTCAGCTCGGAAGCGTCTATGCTCTCATCGCTATAGGCTACACGATGGTCTATGGTGTCCTCAAGTTCATCAACTTCGCCCATGGCGACGTCTATATGATAGGCGCCTATATGGGCATGTTCGTCGTTCTTGGCTTTCATCCCGCCAATATCGATCAGGACGCGCTCGTGGTTGTGCTCGCGATGGTCCTGATGGTTGGGCTCATTGTAAGCCTGCGCGGCAATCTGCGGAACCCGCGAGCCGTGGGCCTCAGGCTTGCAGGCTTTGGCTTAGCCTTCGTCCTTCTAAAAACACTCTGTTCGGCCTTCGTGCTAGTGGGCGAGAAGTTGTTCGGTGGGCTCACGAGCGTCGCCCAGACCTCTGTCTTGGTGGGCGGTGCGGTGTCGGTGATGGTGAGCGTCGGCTGGTGCGCGGCTCTCGGGGTCATCATTGAGCGAACCGCCTATAAGCCGATTCGGGGAACCGGCAGGCTGACCGCACTCATCACTGCGATCGGCGTCTCGCTTCTGCTCGAAAACGGCGGCCAGGCGGTCTTCGGAGCAAGAACGCAGGCCTACTCCATTGCATCGCTCCCAGGGGGCCAGGAACTGGTGGGAGCGACCCTCAACCTCAACGTTCTGGGTCTAGCGATCAGCGTCAACAGGGGACAGGTGATCGTGTTGGTCTCCGCCATTGTGCTGGTCACCCTATTGATGTATATCGTGCGCCGAACCAGGATGGGAAAGGCGATGCGAGCGGTCGCTTACGACCGCGAGGCGGCAGCATTGATGGGGATTAATACCAACACCGTGATCTCCTTCACGTTTCTGATAGGGTCCGCGATGGCCGGCGCTGGCGGATTCCTGAACTACGGCCTCACTCAGTTCAGCTTCGATACGAACACCGGGATTATGTTCGGGCTCAAGGCCTTCGTAGCGGCAGTGCTGGGCGGCATCGGCAATCTGGGTGGAGCAGTGCTTGGCGGCGTCATTATGGGTGTTGCCGAAACATTCATCGCAGGCTCCCCATTCAGCTCCTTCAAGGATGCGATCGCCTTTGTCATCCTCATTGCCATACTGCTGTTTAGGCCTGCCGGCCTGCTAGGCAAGTACACAGTGGAGAAGGTCTAGCCAGATGGCCAAGCTAGCCAAGCAGATCGGTCTCTGCGTTGTCATCGCCGGCTTGTTGTATGGCCTGGACGCCTTTCTGAACGTTAGGCGCCCCGATGGGCAGCCTGCATTCAACCCGTTCATGCTGAGGGTGCTGCTTCTATCCGGCATATTCGTCACCCTGTCGGTGAGCCTCAACATCGTCAACGGTTTCACCGGTCAGTTCTCCATCGGCCACGCCGGCTTCCTTGCGGTAGGCGCTTATGTGGGCGCCGCAATCACGTTCAAGTTTCCTGGATTACAGAATGGAATGGGTCTGGTTCTCTCGTGCATCGTTGGCGGAGCAGCATCGGCTCTCTTTGGGTGGATCGTTGGCGTTCCCAGCCTGAGGCTGAGAGGGGACTATCTCGCCATCGTGACGCTCGGTTTCGGCGAGATCATTCGTGTTCTCCTGGAGAACACAAGCATGCTGCCGATGACGGAGTTCCTGGGAGGAGCGATCGGCTTCAGCGGCATCCCGAAGCTGACGAGCTTCTTTTGGGTCTTTGGTCTCGCAGCGGTGACCATCGGTATCTCTCGCAATCTAAAGCGATCTCTTCACGGCCTCGCGTTCCTCTCGGTGCGAGAAGACGAGGTGGCCGCCGACGCGATGGGGGTCAACACCACCCAAGTGAAGGTGACCGCGTTCGTCCTGGCCGCGTTTCTGGCTGGCGCCGCCGGAAGTTTGTATGCGCACAACGAGCAGTTCATCCTTCCGAAGTCGTTCAACTTCGTGATGTCGATCAATATCGTGGTGATGGTGGTCCTTGGGGGCTTGGGGAGCATCACGGGGGCAGTCCTCACGGCCGTGTTCTTCACCGCGCTTCCGGAGTGGCTGCGCACCGCCAACGTCGGCATCATAAAGGACTTCTACAAGGACGAATATCGCTTGGTGCTGTTCGCCCTGCTGCTGACTCTCACCATGATGCTGCGCCCCCAAGGCTTCATGGGGCGAGCCGAACTCACGCTGTTGAAACGCAAGAAGCGTCCGCCGACGCCAGCCCCTGAACCACGGGCGACGATGCACGCCCCGCCAGTCGGCACACACGAGATTCTCAATTGCGAGGGAGTGACGCGGCGATTTGGCGGACTTGTGGCCGTAGATAACTTCAATCTTCAGCTTCGAACTGGTGAACTCGTCGGCCTGATCGGCCCAAATGGGGCGGGCAAGACCACCGTGTTTAATCTCCTGACGGGAGTCTATGAGCCGTCATCCGGCGCTGTCCGGCTAGCCGGAAAACAGATTGCAGGGGACCAGCCCTATTCTCCATCGGCGAGAGCAGGGCTCATTGGGCTGGATGCCGCACTATGCGGCCTAGTGGGCTACATTGGGGCTACGGTAATCTACTCGCTGCCGCTCAATGTCGCTCCAGCCGCGATGATGAGCGTCTTCAGCATGTCTATCAAGTCACCGATGGTCTTAGCGATCACGGGCCTTGCTGCAGCGGTCTCTCTCGTCACTTCCAAGGGCCGGCGTCGCAACAGACCCGGATTGCGTCCATTTCAGTTCTGCAACCTTGGAATTTCGCGTACGTTCCAGAACATTCGTCTGTTTCCGGACCTGAGCGTCATCGAGAATGTTCTGGTAGGCAGCTACGGAAAGCGCAAGACCAAGCTCTTCGATGCGTTGATGCAAACGGTTCGCATGGACCGGGAGGAGCATGAGCAGCGCGCCCACGCAATGAAGCTGCTCGAGCGTTTCGACCTAGGCTCTGTAGCGGATGAACAGGCCGGCGGGCTGCCATACGGCGCGCAGAGGCGATTGGAGATCGCCCGCGCATTGGCTACGCGCCCGAAGTTGCTTCTGCTGGACGAGCCGGCCGCCGGAATGAACCCGCAAGAGAAGTCGGAGCTGATGGAGTGCATCCGCGGCATCCGAGATGAATTTGGACTGACGATACTGCTCATTGAGCACGACATGAAGGTCGTGATGGGAATTTGTGAGAGGATATACGTCCTGGACTATGGAGTGATCATCGCCCAGGGCAGCCCAGAGGCGATCCGACGAGACCCGAAGGTGATTGCCGCCTATCTGGGTGAAGAGGCCGCAAGTGGCTAGCACATTGAAGGATCGGAGAGATTCAGAGTGCTAACTCTAGAGAAGATCGACGTCTATTACGGCGCTATCCATGCACTCGAGCAGGTGAGCCTCACGGTGAATCAGGGCGAGATCGTCACGATGATCGGTGCAAATGGAGCAGGCAAGAGCACCACCATCCGCTCAGTCTCAGCCCTGGTTCGGCCCAGGTCGGGCCGCATAATGTTTGAGGGCGAGGATATAACCCGCCTTGCCCCTCACCTTGTTGTTCAGCGCGGCATCTGCCAGTCGCCCGAGGGCCGCCGTGTGTTCGCAAGCATGAGCGTGCGCGAGAACATTGAGATGGGCGCATACACCCGGAAGAAGGGCAGCGGGATTGCGGAAGATGTGGACCGCGTGCTCCAGCTCTTTCCGAGGCTAAAGGAGCGATTTACTCAATCCGCCGGCACGCTCTCGGGAGGAGAGCAGCAGATGCTTGCTATCGGAAGGGCCCTGATGTCGCGCCCGAGGCTGCTCATGCTGGATGAGCCGTCGCTAGGTCTCGCGCCGTTCTTGGTGCAGCAGATATTCCAGATAATCCGGGACATCAACGCTCAGGGCGTGACGGTCTTGCTGGTCGAGCAGAATGCTTTCCAAGCGCTCCGCGTCGCCGCACGCGGCTACGTGCTGGAGACCGGCAGGGTGGTCCTTGAAGATACCGCACAGAACCTGCTCGCTAACGATGACGTGCGCAAGGCCTATCTCGGTGAGTAGCGACGGTCTTCGCGATGCTGCGTTTGCACTTCTTGGGCTCGCGCTCTTCTCAGGCCTCGCGCAGCAGCGGGCCGAGAGCGTGCTGAAGCGAGACCTGCGAAAGACACTCGTCGGCGGAATGCTCAGGACAAGAGTGGAGCCGAGCGGCGCCTTCGGCCTTCTCGCGGGCCGATCGTCCATC
This sequence comes from bacterium, assembly GCA_009885735.1. Lineage (GTDB taxonomy): Bacteria > Armatimonadota > Chthonomonadetes > Chthonomonadales > CAJBBX01 > VFKD01. The sequence goes on along the minus strand of VFKD01000217.1, from coordinate 30,962 downwards.
ACGCAGATCACTGGCTCAGGAATTCGCGCGGACATGCTTCCACTGCGAATCCACTCAGGCAGAGGTCCCCTAGCTCATATTCGCAAGCTGGAAATTTCTCTCACAGACACAAGCCTGAGAAACCTTAGGCTTGTAAGGTTCAAGGCGTCGCTGCCAAACGTCGACTTTGATTCGAACCATGCGGCATTCGGCGGACATATCGTCATCCGCAGGGCAGGGGAGGGGACTGCCGAGGCGGAAGTTAGCGAAGAGGCGCTGCGCTCGTTCCTGCAGGCCAAGTTCCCAATGACGAAGATCCTAGAGGTGCGCCTCACGAATGGTACAGCATTTGTTCGCGCGGAGGTTTCGGTTCTTGGCGCAGTTATCCTTGCCGAGGCGACAGCGAAGGCAGTTCCCCGAGAGGGCAGATACCTCTTCCTGGAGGAGGCAGTCGTGAAGGTAAATGGACGGCCCGTGCCTGAAGCCTTCGCGCGCAATATCCTCCGAACCTTAAATCCGATCCTCGACATCGACCGAGACTTGGGCCTGGGGAAGTCATTCACTCTTGAGAAGGTAGAGATTCGGGACGGCACCGCCGTGGTGTTCGGCAGGCTGCGCCTTGTTGATCCGAACGAAGGGCTGCACTTATGACGGACGATAGCTCCCGACGTACGCCGCTCTACTCCGCACACGTTGAGCTTGGTGCGCGCATGGTCCCGTTTGCCGGCTGGGAGATGCCCGTGCAGTACGCTGGCATTCTGGAAGAAGCCCGCGCGGTGCGATCCGGCGCCGGGATATTCGACATCAGCCACATGGGGCGAGTTCGAGTAAGCGGTCCTGGCGCAGAAGCCTTTCTAGACTATCTCACCCCGAACGACATCCGAGGTCTTGCGCCAGGCTGCGCGCATTATTCGCTGCTCACTAATAACCACGGCGGAATCATCGACGACATCATCGTGTACCGCGTCTCCTCCCATGAATTCTACTTAGTCATCAATGCCGGAAATGCTGAGAAGGACCTGGCGTGGCTTCGCGCCAACCATGGCAAGGATGTCGTCCTAGCCGACGAGACCACGTCAACCGCGATGATCGCTCTGCAGGGGCCGGCAGCAGTCCAGATGCTATCGAGCCTGGCAGCGACGGACGTGTGGTCGAGCAGCCGGTTTACCTTCGGCACTACCCGCCTGGGCGATTTGGAAGTTCTCTATTGCCGAACAGGATACACGGGCGAGGACGGCTTCGAGCTCGTTATGAGTGCGGACGCAGCTCTTGAGGTATGGGGGAAGCTCCTAGCCGCGGGCGCGGTTCCATGCGGCTTGGGCGCCCGGGATGCCCTGAGGATCGAGGCCGGCTATCCTCTCTATGGGCATGAGATAGGCGAAGATACGAATCCGGTCGAGGCAGGACTGATGTGGGTGGTGAAGCTGGATAAGGGCGATTTCGTGGGCCGCTCCTCCATTCTGGAGGTTGTCGAGTCTGGTCCATCAAGGCGCCTCGTCGGCCTGCGGCTCAGCGAGAGAATCGTTCCTCGGCAGGGGTATAATCTGTTCAGCGGGGCCGAGGTGGTTGGAACCGTTACGAGCGGCGTCTTTTCGCCAGTCAGAGGCGTTGGACTGGGCATGGCCTACCTCCAGCCGCCTTTCCATCGCAAGGGTTCGCTGGTAGATGTAGATGTACGCGGTAGGCGCCATCAGGCAATTGTGGTTCCCAAGAAGGATCTTATTTCAGACTAGCGTGCGCTCGTCCAGGGCGCCGGGAGATGCGAATGGCTGTTGCAGCCGACCTCCGTTATTCCGAGAGCCATGAGTGGGTGCGCGTTGTTGGAGATTTAGCGACAGTCGGCATCACGGACCATGCCCAGGCCGAGCTTGGAGATATTGTCTATGTTGAGTTGCCGGAGGCCGGACGTGTGCTCGCAAAGGATGCGACCTTTGGCGCGGTAGAGTCCGTGAAGGCCGTTTCCGACCTTTATAGCCCGCTGACAGGCTTGGTTGAAGAGACGAACACCGAGCTTGGAGACCAGACGGAACTCGTGAACCAAGATCCCTATGGCAGGGGCTGGATGATTCGCGTCCGAATGCAGAACCTGGCCGAGCTGGACAGCCTGATGGATGCATCCGCGTATGCCGCGCTGGTGGACGAGCCCGTCAAGTAGTATTCGAACCCCACTCCGAGGTCTCTCACTGGACGACATAATCCCTCCAGACTCATTTGTGTGGCGGCACATTGGTCCCCGCCAAAGCGACATCCCGTCGATGCTCGCCGTGGTTCGAGCCGAGTCTGTCGATGCGCTCATTGCCGAGACACTGCCCCGAGGTATCCGGTCCGAGGCAGACTTGCTGAGCTGCGCCACGGGCTGCGGCCTCTCCGAACATGCCGCGCTCGCCGAGATGAGAGATGTCGCGTCGCGCAATGAAGTCTGGCGGAGCTATCTAGGCTGCGGCTATTCGGACTGCATTACGCCCCCGGTTATCCTCCGAAACGTCCTCGAGGATCCGCGCTGGTACACGCCCTACACTCCCTATCAGGCCGAGGTCTCGCAGGGCCGCCTAGAAGCCCTGCTCAATTTCCAAACCATGGTCGTCGAGCTGACTGGAATGGAGATTGCAACCGCCTCGCTGCTGGACGAGGCCACGGCTGCAGCCGAAGCGATGGCGCTCGCACGGCACATTCATCCCGGTGACGCAAATGCGTTCTTCGTGGCGAATGACTGCCATCCCCAAACGATTTCCGTAATTCAGGGCCGCGCTGAGCCGCTCGGAATACGCATCGTGAGGGGTGATCCGGATGAGTTTCAGGCGTGCGAACCTGTTTTCGGCGCCCTCATGCAGTGTCCGGCCACAGACGGCAGGCTGCGCGATGTTGGGCGCTTCGTACAAGCTGTTCATTCGGCCGGCGCAATGGCTGTAGTTGCCGCGGACATCCTCAGCCTGGCGCTTCTGCGACCACCTGGCGAGTGCGGCGCAGACATCGTGGTGGGCAGCACGCAACGGTTTGGCGTGCCAATGGGCTATGGCGGACCGCACGCGGCGTTCCTTGCCACCAGGGAAGTTCACAGCCGCAAGCTTCCAGGCCGAATCGTGGGAGTGTCGAAAGATGCCGAGGGCAGGCCCGGATATCGGCTGGCGCTGCAGACCAGGGAGCAGCACATTCGGCGAGACAAGGCTACCAGCAACATCTGCACGGCCCAGGTGCTTTTGGCCGTGGTTGCCTCTATGTATGCGCTCTACCACGGACCAGAGGGCCTGCGGAGGATTGCTCAACGAGTGAATCGCCTTGCAGTCGGTCTTGCGCAAAGGCTGTCATCCGCAGGAGTCACGATAGACACCGAAGAGGTATTCGATACCCTCAGAATCCAGGTGGATACGGATGATAAGGCGGGAATACACGCTCGGTGCGCCGAACTAAAGATCAACCTGCGGCACATCTCGACTTCTGCCATAGTGATATCGCTGGACGAGACCACGACTGAGCAGGACGTAAGCGATATCTTCTATGCTGTTACCGGCAAGGAGCCCACTACGGGTGGGACGATTGAAAGCTCCTTCACGATCAGGCAACACGTCCTGCGCGAGTCTCCGCCGCTCAAGCATCCAATCTTCTCGATGTACCGGTCTGAAACCGAACTCATGCGGTACATGAACAGGCTCCAGGCGAAGGACCTTTCGCTTGCTGACTCAATGATCCCGCTCGGCTCCTGCACCATGAAGCTCAACGCCGCGGCAGAAATGATACCGATTACCTGGCCCGAGTTTGGCAAGATGCATCCGTTCGCCCCGGCAGAGCAAGCCCAAGGCTATGCCGCTCTATTTGATAGGCTCGAGCGAATGCTCGCCGCAATCACCGGCCTCCCATGCGTGTCGCTGCAGCCAAATGCCGGCAGCCAGGGCGAGTTTGCGGGCCTGCTGGTCATTCGTGCGTTCCACTTGTCTTGCGGAGACGCAGGTCGAAGCGTCTGCCTCATTCCGCAGTCCGCGCACGGCACAAACCCTGCCTCCGCAGCCATGGTGGGCATGCGCGTGGTGGTGGTTAAATGCGATGAGGACGGGAATGTGGATCTGGCCGACCTGCGGTCACGGGCTGCCGAGCACTCAGCGGCTCTAGCGGCCCTCATGGTGACCTATCCGAGCACCCACGGCGTGTTCGAGGAAGGCATTGAGGAGATATGTTCGATCATCCACGAACACGGCGGCCTCGTCTACATGGACGGCGCGAACATGAACGCGCAAGTGGGCCTCTGCAGGCCCGGCGACTTCGGCGCGGACATCTGCCACCTCAATCTGCACAAGACTTTCTGTATTCCGCATGGCGGAGGCGGGCCCGGCATGGGGCCAATCTGCGCCACCGAGCAGCTTGGCCCGTTTCTGCCCGGCCATCCGTTTGCTCAGGTTGGCGGCACCAGCGCCATCCATCCGGTCTCGGCAGCGCCTTGGGGAAGCGCCGGCATCCTACCAATCTCATACGCCTACATTCGAATGATGGGCTCTGCCGGCCTGCGATATGCCTCTGAAATGGCCATACTGAACGCAAACTATTTGGCGGAGCGTCTTGAACCCCACTATCCGGTGCTCTATCGCGGCAAGAATGGGCGCGTAGCGCACGAGTGCATCATCGACCTGAGGCCCTTGAAGGTAACGTCGGGAGTTGAGGTTGAGGATGTGGCGAAGAGGCTCATGGATTACGGCTTTCACGCCCCCACAGTCTCTTTCCCAGTTGCGGGTACACTCATGATTGAGCCGACCGAGAGTGAATCTATGCGAGAATTGGATCGATTCTGCTCAGCGCTCATCGCCATCCGTGCTGAGATTACAGCCATCGCGGAGGGCAAGGTCGACCGCGCGAACAACCCGCTCAAGCGGGCCCCGCACACGGCTCGGCAGGTGACAGCCACGGAGTGGGACAGGCCGTATTCGCGCGAACAGGCCGCCTTCCCTGCGGCGTGGCTTGATGAGTCCAAGTACTGGCCGCCTGTAGCCAGAATTGACAATGTCTATGGAGACCGCAACATCGCCTGCTCATGCCCTCCACTCGAGTCCTATGAAGTGCAGGCCTATGAGTCCCGATAATCAACGCGGACTGCGCGGTCGATATGGCTGACACAACGCTGAATCCTGCGCGATGCCGAGTCTGGCGGCTCATCCTTCATGGAGAGCAAAACCCCGCGTGGAACATGGCCGTCGATGAAGCTATACTGGATGCGGTCGGCGCAGGAATCGCCCCACCTACTTTGCGGCTGTACACTTGGTCAGCGATGTCGATCTCTGTTGGACGCTTTCAGTCCATTAGCAAGACAATAAACCGACAAGCGTGCGCAGCGATGGAAGTGCAAATCCTTCGAAGACCGACCGGTGGACGAGGTGTGCTCCATGGAACTGATCAGACACTCAGCGTCGCGCTGCAATCGAGCGATCTGCCGGTTGCCGGCTCAATACCTGGAATCTACAGGTATCTTGGAGGCGGCATTAGGGTTGCGCTTGAGGCTTTGGGCGTCGCAATAGCGGCTCCGCCGATCCAGGCTCGCAACGCAGGAGCAGGGGACTGCTTCGCCGATGTGAGCCAATTGGATCTGGTCGCCTCCTCTGGCGACAAGCTCATCGGAAGCGCCCTTTGCAGGAGAGGCTCTGCAATACTGATGCAGTCATCGATACGGCACTTTGAGCCATCCGATGCGTATGATGTACTGTTCGTGGGCGCGTCGTCACCAAGGAGCTATCCGCTCGAAGAGGTTGACGATGAGACGCTCAGCGCCGCGCTGGTGCGCGGATTCGAGTCTGCATTGCAGGTGAGATGTACAGAAAGTGACTTAACAGATTGGGAACTAGAGCGCGCTGCTTACTTGCTGCCGCGCGCGTAGGTGTCAAACCGTTGACACTCCCATTGGCCTGTGTTACAATGGCGTAGCACATCGCCGGTAGACTAACGACCCACTACTCCAGCGAATAGGAATGAGAATGCCTAAGAAGATACTAGCGGTTGACGACGAGCGGCACATTGTACGTCTCGTCCAGGTGAACCTCGAGCGCCAAGGCTATGAGGTAGTGACCGCATATGATGGCAAGGAAGCGCTCGAGAAGGTAGCCTCTGAGTCGCCTGACCTTATCGTGCTGGACGTGATGATGCCCTACATGGACGGATTCGAAGTCCTGCAGAACCTAAAGAAGGATCCGGTTACCCGAGACATACCCGTGATCATGCTTACGGCTAAGGCGCAGGATGCCGATGTGTTCCGTGGATGGCAGTCCGGCGTGGACTGTTACCTCACGAAGCCGTTCAATCCGATGGAGCTCATCGCGTTTGTCAAGCGCATCTTCAAGTCACTGGATGACGACGGCTCAGACGGCGGCAAGCGGTATGACTTGGGCGGCGGATAGGACCGGAGAGAACCGTGGGCGTGAGTAGAGATCGCCGCGACGCAGCGATGCTTCTCGGAGTGCTGGCCCTGAGCGTAACGGTCGTCTCCTTGGCATTCCTGTTCAAGCGGCGTGCAGCACTGCCCCCGGGCATGGCGCGCTCAGTGGCGGATGTACTCAAGGATTGCGACGACAAGATGCGTGAGATTCATGCGCATCTGAGCTCGCCGGTGCCGGCGTAATCCCACAACCTTGGCAGGGAGTGTCCGGCACTCCAGTTATGCACAGGTGCAGGTGAATCAAGAAATGAGGCGCGGTATCGATCGTGGCGACAAAGCCACGGAGATGCCGCGCCTTTTCTGCTATATGCACTGGAATGACGACTTAGAAAACGTCCGATAATGTCTGTTATGTCAACTGTGGGGAAGGAGACTTACCCGGAACCCGGGTTCATCTCGCAATGCAGACCTGTGGAAGGGCAAACACGGTCACACGCCGTTCTCGGAACCACCCGCCGAACGACGAAGGAAGTATCAGGCCTCCTCCATGGAGTGCAGCACGTCCTCCGCCACGTAAACAGGCGCTCTCGAGCGCATGGCGATTGCGAGAGCATCGCTCGGACGGCAGTCGATCTCGATAGACTCGGCTCCCTGGTCGATAGTCACCTTTGCATAGTAGACGTCCTGCCAGAGGTCGTCAATGACGATGCGAACTACTTCTCCGCCCAGCCTATCAACCACAATCTTTAGGAGGTCGTGCGTCAGGGGCCTATCGAACTGCTTGCCCTGAATTGCCATCACGATCGCGCCTGCCTCGTTCTCGCCAATCCAGATTGGGAGTTTGCGCCCTGCGTTGTCTTGCAACAGCACAAAGCACTTTCGGGAATCGCCCTCACTCGGATCGGCGTGCTCAAACACTCCGATAATCCGCACTTCCTTCTCGTGAAGCGCCCGTGGGCCGAGGTTTTCCGGCTCGCCACTGCTGTGCTTTCCTCCCAGTAGTCCACCCTCCTTAAGAGGGTCGTCGTCCGGAAAGAGGTCTTTGAAATCGTTGCTCACGTCTGTTTCTCCGCTGCTAGTACTGCGGTCGCTACTCGGTCGACTCGCTGGCCTTCATCGTTCGGTCTACCATCTTGAGAAACTCCTTGTTCGACTTCGTGTGCTTTAGGCGGTCGATCAGAAGTTCCGTCGCCTCAATGGACGACAGTCCTGCGAGCAGTCTCCGAAGCTGGGTGATCCGCTTTATCGTGTCTTCGTCATACAGGAGCTCGTCATGCCGGGTGCCGGACTTCATAATGTCAACTGCAGGAAACACTCGCCTGTCGGCAAGGTTCCGGTCTAGGTCCAGTTCCATGTTGCCGGTGCCCTTGAACTCCTCGAAAATGTGGTCGTCCATCCGGCTGCCGGTCTCCACCAGCGCTGTGGCGAGGATGGTGAGGCTTCCCCCCTCCTCAATATTACGTGCGGCGCCGAAGAACCGTTTCGGTCTATAGAGCGCCGCCGGATCCAGCCCTCCCGAAAGGGTGCGTCCACTCGGACTCACCGTAAGATTGGACGCCCTTGTATAGCGAGTCAGGCTATCCATAAGAACAATTACATCCTTGCCGGATTCCACTAGGCGCTTCGCCTGCTCCAGCACCATGTCGGCCACGCGCATATGGTTCTCAGGAGTCTCGTCGAAAGTCGAGCTGATCACTTCACCGCGAACGGAGCGACGAATGTCGGTCACCTCCTCCGGCCGCTCGTCGATAAGCAGTACGAGGAGCACCATCTCGGGGTGATTTGTGGCGATAGCATTTGCAATGGTCTTGAGGATTGTCGTCTTGCCGGCCTTGGGAGGCGCCACGATGGTGCCGCGCTGCCCTTTTCCAACCGGCGAGATAAGGTCGAAGAGCCGGCCCGCAATCTCCGTGGGCGCAGTTTCGAGAATCAGCCTCTCGTTTGGATAGATCGGCGTGAGGTCATCGAAGTTCACTCGGGCCCGAGCGACGTCCGGCTCCAGGGCATTCACCTGTTCCACTCGCAGCAGGCCGTAGTACTTTTCGGAATCCTTTGGCGGGCGAACCTGCCCGCGAACCAGGTCGCCTGTCTTCAGAGCAAAGCGCTTGATCTGTGTCTGCGAGACGTAGATGTCTTCTGCATTGGGCGTGAGGTTGTTGCGCCGCAAAAACCCCCACCCTTCCCCAAGTATCTCGAGAATGCCCTGGGCCATGAGCATGCTGTTCTTGTCGGGCTGAGAATCGAGTATACGGCGGATAATGTCCTCGCGCCGAGAGGGAACCTCCACGGTTAGCCCGGCATCTCTTGCAAGGGCCAATAGGTCGTCCAGGCTCTTGTTCTCGAGGTCCGCAAGATTAACCGGATTCTCATCAAAATCCACTTTACGTGGAGGGGGTGCATCAACGCGCTGCCGTTTGCCGCGCATGCTGTCGCGTCGGGGTGCGCTGCCAGTATTCGCCGGTACGTCTCTAGAAGGTAATCTGCTCAAGCCTGTGCCTCCTTACCCAACCGACAATTGCAAATCTGGTGGGGAAGAAAAATGTAATGAAACGAGGATCTGCACGCGGATGGTACCGCGCAGATTGCTATAGTGACGGCAGCCATCCTACATAGGGAAGGTTACGATATCGGCCGTCAAGATCCAGTCCGTAACCCACAACGAATACATCGTCTATGTCAAATCCAATGAAGTCCGCATACGCCTCGGTCTGGCGCCTCACCGGCTTGTTCAACAGAGAGACGCAGCTCACTGTTGCCGGACCTGTCTCCCACAGGATAGCCTTTAGGAAATTGAGCGTGTGCCCCGTGTCCACTATGTCTTCTATCAGGAGCACATGCTTGCCGGACAATGTCCGTGTCGGCCTGCTCAACAGCTCAACTGATCCAGGAGACACGGTGCCCTGCTCATACGAACGCACGGTGATGGAGTCCAGCGCTACGTCTACGTCAAGCTGCCGCACAAGGTCTGCGGCGAAAAGCATCGCGCCGTTCATCACAGCGAGGGCGATCACCTCTTTATAGCGATAGTGAGCGCTGATCTCACGGCCAAGCTGCTGCACTCTCGTGGCAATCGCCTCGGCAGAATAGACGACTGCCGGTATTGGCGGGTGGCCGAGAGTTACTCCCACTCTATCGTCGCGGGCGGCTTGGAACTGATGTCGTATACAACCCGGTTGACCCCGGGCACTTCGTTCACAATCCTGTTGCTCACTTTGTCCAGCACATCATAGGGAATCCGCGTCCATTGCGCGGTCATCGCATCTTCGCTGGAGACCGCCCTGAGTATAATTGGGTGCTCGTAGGTTCGAGCATCCCCCATCACGCCAACGCTGCGAACTCCGGGAGCAAGCGCTGCAAATGCCTGCCAGATGCTGGAGTAGAGACCCGCGCTGCGAATCTCGTCAATAAAGATGGCGTCCGCGGCACGAAGCATCTGAAGTCGATCAAGCGTAACGTCGCCCATGATGCGAATGGCCAGACCTGGGCCAGGAAATGGATGGCGATTTACAATGGAATCCGGCAGACCCAGATCTGCGGCTACGGCGCGCGCTTCATCCTTAAATAGATACCTGAGCGGCTCAAGAACCTTCAGGCGCATGTTCTCGGGAAGGCCGCCGACGTTATGATGGGTCTTGATCTTCGCAGCGGTACGCGTGCCGCTCTCAATAACGTCCGGGTAGAGCGTGCCTTGCGCGAGGAACTCCGCTCCGGCGATATTATCGGCATGAAGCTCGAAAACCCTCACAAACTCCTCGCCGATTATTTTGCGCTTGCACTCAGGATCAGTGACACCCGCCAGCCGGGAGAGAAACCGATCGGTCGCCTCGGCATAGATGAGCCGAATCCCTAATGCATCCGCGAAATCGGTTCTCACCTGCTCGGCCTCGCCCTCCCGCAGAAGGCCGTGGTTCACGAATATGCACGTCAGCTGGTCGCCCACCGCCCGATGCACCAGGGCAGCCACTGCGCACGAATCTATCCCGCCAGACACTCCGCAGATAACGCCACTCGACCCAACTGTCTGCCGGATGCTATCGACGGCGTCCTCGATGAACGATTCGACAGTCCACAAGCCTCCGCAGCCGCATATCTCGATTACAAATCGCCGTAGAAGTTCTGCGCCAAACGGCGTGTGAACAACCTCTGGGTGAAACTGTACTCCGTACAACTGCCTTGCCGGACAACCCATCGCCGCAATCGGCGCCGACTGGGTGGTGGCGTACACCTCGAAGCCTTCCGGCGCTCCCACCACGGTATCTCCGTGGCTCATCCAGCACGGCAGCTTTGCTTCGAAGCCCTGAAACAGAATTCCCGGCTCAATGATCGTGATCTCGGCTTTGCCGTACTCGCCCGTGCTTCCGGGAGTAACCGCTCCGCCCAACTGCATTGCCATCAACTGCAGGCCATAGCAGATGCCCAGAATTGGAACGCCTAGGCGATAGACTTCCTCGGACACCGAAGGAGCGCCAGCCGCGTAAACGCTGCTTGGGCCACCCGAAAAGATAATTCCGCTCGGCTTCCGCGCAGCGATCTCCGCCAGAGGCGTATCGAAGGGTAGTATCTCGCTATAGACATGAGCCTCACGAACACGCCTTGCAATGAGCTGCGTGTACTGTGCGCCAAAATCGAGGATGACGATCAACTCGTCGGTTGGATCTCGAAGCATGAAGTGCCCGTGGAAGAGTGAAAGCGTGCAGCGAAGAGATAGGAACGACTGTGGACAATATCTTATTATAGTGGTTCACAAACGTTCTGTCAAGCGCTGCACCGCAAAAAGATTCTTTGACGGTGGTGAGCAATGAGCGAGACCTGTTTCGTCATATATGCAGAGGACCATAATGTTGGGAGGAGCGCGACCCTGCAGCAATCTGATCGGCTGACGATGGGCCTTCAGCACGAGGGTGCCGGCGTGCCCTTGCGCGACCTTTTGGCCAGGGCAATTCACGGCGACCACGCCGCCATTGAGCGCCTCCTCTTGCCACATCATCGAAGGCTCTCGCTGCTCTGTCGGGCGATGCTGGCCCACAGAGAAGATGCCGCCGATGCGCTGCAAGAGGTCCTGGTGCGCATTATCGAAAGGCTGCCCACCTTTCGCGGGAGTGGCGAATTTGAGGCATGGGTCACTCGACTCGCTGTCAATGTATGCAAGGACCGCCTCCGAAGCAGGTCCCGCGACCGTGCGAACACGGTACCCCTCGAGGCTGCCGAGGAACTTGCGGACGGGATGACGGCTGAGTCTGCTCGTTTCACCGTGGATGAGGCGCTGAAGCAGCTCTCCCCTATCAGGCGGGTCATTCTCACACTCCACGAAGTGGACGGATGCACCGCGGAACAGATCGCGGCCGCACTGGGACTCACACGAAAGTCTGTATACAATTCTCTCTATCGCGCCAGGACCGACCTTGCGCGATGGGCCGACAAAGCGATGAGGGATGAGGAGAAGGCGCCATGACTAGCTGCAGACGAGTGAAGCAGGAGGCAATACGCCAAGGCGGTACGCCAACATCGGATGAGGTCCGTCAACACCTTCTCAACTGCACTGGCTGCAAGCGGTTTGTGACCGCGCTGGACGCCGGCTGCCAACTTCTGCACACGCTTAAGGCTGAATATCAGTCGCCCCGTGAACTCGTGCCTTTCGGCCGCGTCGCCGCCTCCCGGTTGAGGCCGGCCATGTCGCCTCGGTTCGCCGCTGCGGGCCTGATTCTAGCTTGCACCGTGCTTATGATCTATCGGTTTAGTCGAGTCGAGTCTACGGAGACAACGCCAATCCTGTTTCCCGCGACCGGGCAGCAAGTCGGCGCCGCCCCTGCATCAAGTGGCGAGCCCGTGACCGGCGTCAAGCTGCGGGTCCGTATTGCAATTGATCGCCCCTCCCATAAGCGAGTTCCTGCGACGGTCGGGTCGGCTGCGGTTGCCGGTACGATTGTGGACGATCTCGAGGATATCAACCGACCGGCTGCTGTGCAGTATGACGCGGAACCATTGAGCAGCAGTAATTCGGCATGGGTCTCTACGACGAACGACCCTTACGTGGTTGTAGCGCGCCCACTCCTCGCCTCTCCGGAACCTAATGCGGATACCGCTGCCTACCAGGCGCTGCAGCGCGAGAAAGCAGTGGTCGATCCTCGCCTAGACCACTCCGTCGGACTGTCGGCGAAGGGTATCTCGTTCTCGGAACTCTGCATTGCGCTGTCGAAGCAGACAGGAGTTGAGTTCGTCCCGTCGCGATCTGTCGCGGACGACAAGATCACCCTCTTCTGCACAAAGCGCCCGGTTCGAGACTTGATGCGCGCCGTTACGGAGGTGTTTGAGTTCCGCTGGCTGCGCACCGGTTCGGAGGGTGCCTACCGATATGAGGTGGTTCAGGACCTTCGATCCCAACTGCGCGAGCAGCAGATGCGTAATCAGGACAAAGACAAAGCCCTCTTGGCGCTCAATGAGCAGATGGAGCGCTATCGTAAGTTCGCCGATCTCTCTCCCGACGAGCTAAAGGAGGCCGCAGAGACGGCCTCGCCGGAAGACAAGGAGCTGCTGAAGAAGCTTGCGGACGGAGGCTGGGGTCCGACTCAGCTCTATTTCGGACTCGGAGGGGCGGAGTTAGCAAGCCTGCGTGATGGCAAGACGCTCAAGTTCGGCCCTGGAGCCGAGGACGGTCCCGACACAGTTCGAAGCCAAATGCCTGCAGGCATGTCGGCTGGAGTACTTCAGAACCAATCTGGCACGCGAGTGGATGCGACCGGCGGAGGATTCCGCGTGGGACCTGCCAAGAGCGTTCCAAACGGCGTTCCTCCGTCCCAGTTCAGCGGGGCTCAAGGAACTGCAATGCTTGCGCTAAAGCAGAACGAACTGGGTCAGGTGTCGCTCATCGGAGGCTCTGGCTTCGAGGTATCAGACGGAGCGAATGCAGCGGCCATTATGTCCGCGAGCGACCTTGCCGTAGGGTCCAACCCAGAGACGACAAGCCCTCGGAATGCCAGGGCGAATGCAGCCCGGGCCGGCGATCCTCGGCTTCGCAAGCTGGTAAACCTGACTGTAAGCGCTAGCTGCAAGCTTGAAGCGGACGAGGAGGATGGCAGGGAGGACGCACGTCCACATGCTCCGAATTCGGCGGACGCACAGCTGGAGGTGAGGCGCCAACGGCGAGACGAGCCCGGCCCGCTCGCATCGCAGGTAGGCGACCGCGCCACCACAGCGGACGTGCTTGAGGCAATTCACATCGCTACTGGCGAGGACGTGATAGGAGATCACTTCACTCGCCTCTATGATCCTGCCGAGATCAGCTCGAAAGGTCAGACGCTCTTCGCAGCCATCTGCAAAGCTGCGGATCGCTCTCGCATGAGGTGGACGCACAAGCAGAACTGGCACTCATTCAGAACACTGAGCTTCTACAATGAGCGGCCAAAGGAGGTGCCGAACAGGCTGCTGGACCGGTGGCGATCAGCGAAGAAAGAGCACGGCACACTTCGCCTAGACGACCTCTGCGAGATAGCGAACCTCTCCGATGCGCAGCTTCAGGCTTCTGGTGTGGCTGAAGGCGCCAGAGCGCAGTATGGCCTTCGCGAATGGCGATGGGTGACGGGCGGGCTTGTGGGCTGTTTTCGCCTAGTCGGCGCGCTGCCGCCGCCGCTGCGTCGCGCCGTGGCATCTGAACAAGGCGCATCTGTGGGGCGATTGAACCTCCCAGCACAGCAGGTCTTCGCCACCGAGGCGTTTGGAGGCCCTGCTAATGCGCCTCCAATTCAGCTTCTGGTGCAAGGGCGCCTGTTGTTCAGCATGGCGGCTCCAGATCCAGAACGTCCCACCAAGATCGTGCCGGTGTTCAGAATGCTCGTACCGGATGAGGATGGGGGCATGTTCGAGACAGAGCTGGGACCAAACTCCAGTCGGCGAGGAAAGCAACGGTCTAAGTCCTAGCGCAGGCCAATCTCGGGTGCTTCAATCAGAAGCGTGTCGAGCTCCGCCATGGCATCGTCGCTCAATCCACAAAGCGGCAGTCTACACTGGCTGGACCCAATTCCTGTCTTGCTGACAAGGTACTTGAGTGCAGGGATGCCGCCATGCTTCTTCACAAGTGTCCGGGCTCGATCGACCCCAGACTGCAGAGATATGTCTCCTTGCCAAATCTTGACAAACGTGCTGGGCCAGACATTTGCGATGGCCGAGATAAACCCGTGCGCGCCAATTTCTCGAGCAGTGCTGGCGGAGCTGTCGCTTGCCGCTAGAACGCATCCACCGGGTCCTACGGACTCCAAATACGACAGAATCTGCTCGCGCTTTCCGGTCGAATCCTTGATCCCCGCGATTGTCCCCTCCCCTGCCAACCGCGAAGCCGCCGCCGCCGAGACACAATTGGCCGCATAGGCCGGGATGTTGTAGGCGAAGACTGGAAGTGAAGTCGCCTCATGGACGGCTCTATACCAGTTGCATATCACCTCGTCGTCCGCAGGATAGTACACGGGTGTGGGTAGAAAGACGGCGTCCGCGCCGGCGGATTCAGCTGCCTCGGCGAGGAATGTAGTCTGCTTCACCGTCGTCGCCCACACCCCGGCCAGCACTGGAACTCGGCCCGCGACGGCCCGGCAGGTTGCTTCGACGACTCGGACTTTTTCGCCTGCGGACAGGAAGAGCATCTCCCCGGTGGTGCCGCACGGGCAGAGTGCATCCACTCCGGCAGCAATCAACCGATCTGCATGTATTGCGATTGAGGCCACGTCCACACGATCGAGCGAATCGAAGTGGCAGAGCGTCGCCACCATCATGCCGCCGAATCGCTCGGGCACCCACATCGGGGCGCCCCTACGGATTGGGCTCATAGTTTAGGTTGGGCGAGAGCCATCTCTGTGCCTCGTGGAGTGAGATGCCCTTACGCGCGGCGTAGTCTCGCACCTGATCGCGCTCCATCTTTCCCACCGGGAAGTACCGCGCCTGAGGATGCGCAAGATAGAGACCGCAGATGCTGCTGCCGGGCGACATTGCAAGGCTTTCGGTGAGCGCTATCCCCGTGTTTGCATGGGCGTCTAGAAGGTCAAAGAGCGTCAGTTTCTCGGTGTGGTCCGGGCAGGCCGGATAGCCGGGAGCGGGCCGAATGCCGCGGTATCGCTCCTTGATCAGATCGTCTACTCCCAACTCCTGGGGATCGCCGTGCCCCATCTCGATTCGCACCATTTGGTGCAAATATTCTGCAAATGCTTCGACTAGACGGTCTGCCAGGGCCTCCACCATAATCGCGCTGTGGTCGTCCAGAGCAGCGCGGTACTTTGCACCAAGCTCGGAAACGCCATGGCCGGTGGTTACCGCGAACGCGCCCACGTAGTCTCGAAGCCCAGCGTGTTCGGGTGCAACGAAGTCGGCCAGGGCGTAGTTGTGCGTACCCGCGCCTTTGTCCACCTGCTGCCGAAGCGTGTGCAGAACGGCCAGCCTCTCGGTTCTTGATTCGTCTTTGAACACGACGATGTCGTCGCCTATCGAGTTCGCGGGAAAGAGCCCATAGACCCCCTGCCCCACCAGAGAATGACCCTCCACGAGCTGATCCAGCATCTTGAGGCCGTCCGCATAGACCTCGCGAGCTGCCGGACCCACCGTCTCGTCATCAAGGATTGCCGGAAACCTTCCGCGCATCATCCAGGCGTGAAAGAAGGGAGACCAGTCGATATACGGCACGAGGACGTCGAGTGGGACATCCTTCACCAACCGCACTCCTAAACTCGAAGGCGTGGGCAGCTCTTCCGACCGCCACTCAATGGGAAATCGCCGGTTCCGCGCCGCCTCAATCGACAGCATGGAGCGCTCCGCGGATCGGGCGGCATACTGCTCCCGTGCAGCGGCCTGCTCTGCGCGATTGTCGCGCTCAAACTGCGGACGCAGCTCAGGCGAAATGAGTGCGCTCACCACGCCGACCGCGCGAGAGGCATCCAGCACGTGTACGACCTCTCGCTCGTAGGAAGGAGCGATCTTGATGGCGGTGTGCGCCTTGCTGGTGGTAGCCCCGCCGATGAGGAGTGGAATATCGAGGCCCTCGCGCTGCATTTCGCTGGCGACGTGAACCATCTCGTCCAACGAAGGGGTGATGAGGCCGCTTAGACCGATGATGTCCGCCTTGTGTTCGCGCGCCGCACCGAGGATCTTGTCGCAAGCCACCATTACGCCAAGGTCTATGACGCGAAAGTTGTTGCACTCCAGCACGACTCCCACGATGTTCTTGCCAATGTCGTGCACATCGCCCTTCACGGTCGCCATCACCACGGTTCCCGCAGCGCGATCCAGCCCCGACCCGGCCTTCTCAGCCTCCATGTAGGGCAGCAGCACCGCGACGGCTCGCTTCATCACTCGAGCGCTCTTCACCACCTGCGGCAGGAACATCTTGCCCGCGCCGAAGAGGTCCCCCACCACATTCATGCCGTCCATCAGGGGTCCTTCGATGACATGCAGTGGACGCTCGGCAAGCAGCCGCGCTTCCTCCACGTCGGCCTCGATATGATCCGTGAGACCGTTCACCAGCGCGTGCGAAAGCCTCTCAGAAATAGGAAGCTGACGCCACTGTGCTTGCTGTGCTTCGGACTTCTGCTCCGTACCACGGTAGCGCTCGGCCAGCTCCACCAACCGGTCTGTAGCGTCGGGCCTGCGGTTGAGCAGCACGTCCTCCACCGCGTCGCGAAGCTCGGGCTCGATCGTCTCGTAGACAGCAAGCTGGCCCGCATTCACTATCCCCATATCCAAGCCGGCCTTGATCGCGTGAAACAGAAAGGCCGAGTGCATGGCCTCTCGCACAGCGTTGTTGCCCCGAAACGAGAATGAGACGTTGCTGACGCCGCCGGAGACCTTAGCATACGGAAGCGAGGCCTTTATCTGCCGGATGGCCTCGATGAAGGCCTTGCCGTACTCGCTGTGCTCTTCGATGCCGGTGGCTACCGTGAGCACATTTGGGTCGAAGATGATGTCCTGCGGGGCAAATCCGACCTGCTCTGTCAGAATGCGGTAGGCGCGCGTGCAGACCGCAACCTTGCGCTCCAGCGTATCAGCCTGACCCTGCTCGTCGAACGCCATCACAACGACTGCCGCTCCAAAGCGCAGCACTTGCCTTGCCTGACGGATAAAGGTCTCCTCGCCCTCCTTAAGGCTGATAGAGTTGACCACTCCCTTGCCGGGAAGGCACTTGAGGCCGGCCTCAATCACGCTCCATTTCGAGCTGTCCACCATCACAGGCACGGAGTTGATATTCGGCTCGCCTTGTATGAGAGTCAGAAATGTCTTCATCGCGTGCTCAGAGTCCAGGAGGCCTTCGTCCATGTTCACGTCGATTACTTGGGCGCCGTTGGTCACCTGCTGCTGGGCGATTCGCAGCGCCTCCTCGTAGTTACCCGCCAGGATGAGCTTGGCAAACCGTGGCGAGCCCGTCACGTTCGTGCGCTCTCCAACGTTCACAAAGTTGACGTCCGGCCTCAATGTGAAGGGCCTGGTTCCACTGAGGCGCAGCAGCGGCTCAATTTGGGGCGGAGTGCGCGGGGGGATGCCCTCGACCGCCTTACGTATGAGCCGAATGTGTTCGGGCGTGGAGCCACAGCACCCGCCAACGAGGTTGAGCCAGCCTCGCTCCGCCCATTCACGAAGCTGCTCAGCCATCTCCTCCGCGGTCAGGTCGAACCCCGTGCCGGTCTTGCTCAGAGGGTTAGGCAGCCCCGCGTTCGGGTAGGCGCTCACGAAGATGGGCGCAAGAGAGGAGAGCTCCTCAATGAAGGGCCTCATCAGGTCCGGACCGAGCGCACAGTTCAGTCCCACGCTGATCAGCGGCACATGGGAAATAGAGTTCCACATCGCCTCGAGGTTCTGGCCGGTGAGGTTGCCCCCAGCTTTGTCCGTGATCGTGAGGGATGCCATCACTGGAACGCGGCGCTCCCCCTCATCGAAGAGTCGCTGCACGGCTGCAAGGCCCGCCTTGAGGTTAAGCGTATCGAACGTGGTCTCGACGAGCAGGATGTCTGCTCCCCCATCTAGCAATCCCTTCGCCTGAGTGTAGTAGGCCGATTCCAGCTCGTCGTATGAGACGGACCTGTAATCTGGGCGGTTAACGTCCACCACTACCGAGGCGCTGCGAGACGTGGGACCCATCGATCCGGCGGCATAGGCTTTCGCTTCGCCTTCCGCGCGCCCACACTCGACAATGGCTTGCTTTGCAAGTCGCGCGGAAGCCACATTCATGTCGTAGACATGAGATTCGAGCTGATAGTCCGCCATCGAGATGGCCTGAGCATTGAAGGTGTTGGTGCTGATGATGTCGGCGCCCGCGTCCAGGTAGGCGCGATGAACCTCCAGGATGAGATCGGGACGCACCAGGCTCAGAATGTCTACGCTGTTCTTGAGGTCGACGGGATGTTCCCGAAACTGCTCCCCTCGAAAGCCGGCTTCGTCGAGCCGCCAAGCCTGGGCGAGCGTTCCCATCGCGCCGTCGAGAATGACGATGCGTCGGTGAAGAAGCTCGGTTAGCTCGATGGTGACGTCGGTCATGAGAGGTTGCGTGCTCCGGTTCGGCATGATATTGACGAAGCTATCTTACCCGATGCCCCGAAAGGCGAGACGAACAAAGCCCCGGCGTCGGATGTGCCGATACCGGGCGCCAAACCCGCGCGAATGCCCAAGCCGCTTACCGCAGCGCTCGTGTGTCGATGGTCGCCGCGCCGGCAATCTTCTCGAGGCCCGCGCCCAAGAGTGCCGCGTTCAGCTCTGCAACCGGCGCGCCAAGGAGCCCGTTGACCTTGCCGATGGCAGACCGAAGCTCGGACCCAAGCCGCTCGATTTCGCGGCGCAGCTCTCTCGATGGAGGCTCCGACCAACGGTCCAGATCGCCAAGAACTGTGGCGATGCGAGCAAACGGCGCCGGACGAGGAGGAACTTGGGACCGCTGGGCTTCAGGAGTCGGAGAAACGGGCGGAGCTCCGCCAGGTGCTCCGGCTCCCCGGCCCGGCCCTCGGCCTCCCGGACGCGGAGTCGCCTCGACTCCGAAGAGAGCATCCACTTTGGCAAGCATCTGCTTGAACTCAGCAACCTTCGCCTTGGTCTCGCTCGGTGCAGACTTCATCGCCTCGACTGCCTCGGCGGCCACGAGCTGTGTCTTCACGTCGGTCACGGCCTTGCGAGCCTGGGCAAGGAAGATAGAGTATCGGCTCAGGCTGGCGAGGGCGCCAAAGTAGTCCTTCTCCTGCGCCGAGGTCCAGTTGAGCCTTGGGTCATTCTCCACCTTCAGGGGGACGGACTGCACTATGGGGCCAACAGATAGACGAGCAACATACTCGCCGGGACGCACGCGCTGGCCCCTAAATCCTTGTGGAGGCGCCTGCGCACGCATGTCCCATACGGTGCGATTCAGGCCCACCTGCGGCGCGGAGGGGCGCGGCGGCGCACCACCGCCTCTGCCACCAAAGCCTCCTCCCCCGCTTCCGCCCGCACCGGGCCGAAGTTCGCGAACCAGCGTCTTGCCGTCCTTCTCCAGGATATCGATCTTCACGGGCGAGGCTTCGGTTGGCTTCTCCTTCAAGTAGTACTGAAGCACCAAGCCGCTGGGCGGATTCTCCCCCGCAAACCAGCGGCTGCTGAGGAATCCCTTTGGGTCCGTCAGCCGATATTGGCGACCCCGCGAGGGCGCGAAGATCATCGCCGCTGGCTCCGAGGTCTCACCGGCGAGGGCCTCGAGTGCGCCGAGGTCATCCAACAGGTAGATGCCCCGCCCGTGGGTTCCAAGAATTAGGTCGTTCTCTCTCGGATGAATGGCGATGTCGTCAATCGGTACGGTCGGCAGCCCGCCTGCAACGCGGGTCCACGAGGCGCCGCGGTTGAGCGAGATGTAGAGTCCCCGCTCCGCTCCCGCGAAGAGCAGATTCGGCTGGCGGAAGTGCTCCCGCACCACGCTGAGCGTGCTTCCCTGGTCGAGGCCGGCCGAGATTCGCGCCCACGTCTGCCCATAATCTTCAGTAACGTAGAGGTACGGCGCGAAGTCGTTTGCCCGATGCCCGTCGAATGCCGCATAGCAACGGCCCGGAGCATGGTGAGACGCCTCCAGGCGGCTGACATAGGTTCCCTTGGGCAGCCCAGGAACACGGTCCGCCACGTTAACGAAGGTCTTGCCGTCGTCCTTGCTCACCTGCAAGTTGCCGTCGTCGGTGCCCGCGTAGAGCACTCCGGCCTTGAGAGGCGATTCCGTGAGCGTCACGATCTGCCCATAGGTGCTGGGCGTTACTTCCGTGCGCGCCAGCTCCGCACGGGTAGGCACCGAACCGAAGATAGGCAGCTTCGTCATATCGGGCTTTGTCGTGAGATCTTCGGTGCGCCGCCAGGTGTCGCCGCGATCCTCGGAGATGAACAGTCTGTTGCCTCCATAGAGGAGCCTGCGAGGATTGTGCGGTGAGATCAGGAGCGGAGAGTTCCAGTCGAATCGGTAGGTCTCCCCATCGTCGCTTCTTGGCCGAATCGACTTGCTCTCGCCCAGCTCAACGTTAATCCGAGCCAGGGATCCGTTCTGAGACTCTGCGTAGGTTACCCGCCAGTCCGTGGGATCGGGCCTCACGAAGAAGCCATCGCCGCCGTTAATCTTCTGCCAGTCGTCGTTTGTAACCCCTTGGGTGTTCAGAGTGCGGCTGGGCGCTCCCCAGGTGCCGTTGTCTTGCAGGCCTCCATAGACCCAGTAGGGCGTGCGCATGTCGTAGCCGACCTCATAGAACTGGGCTAATGGAAGTGTGCTCACGAAGTCCCAAGTGCGCCCTTGGTCCCAGCTCCACTGTATTCCGCCGTCTGATCCAGAGAGCACGTGCTTGCTGTTTGCAGGGTCGATCCATATCGCATGAAAATCGCTGTGAACCGGAGCGAAGGTGGCGCGAAAGGACTTGGCGCCGTCAACAGAAATGCTCAGCGCCAAGCCTCCCGTCCAGACCACCTGGTCATTGGAGGGGTCCACGCGGATTTGGCTATAGTACGAAGGTCGATTGTTCGCGCCCATTCCTGCGGTTTTCGTCCACGAGGCGCCGCCGTTCTCCGTCCGGAAGATGCCGCCCTCGTCGTGCTCCACGATGGCGTAGAGGATGGCGGGATTCTTCTTGTAAAGGCACAGTCCAATACGGCCAAGTGGTCCCTTTGGGAGGCCCTCGTTGAGGCGTACCCAGGTCCTGCCCCCATCCATCGTCTTATGAATGCCGCTTCCCGCCCCGAGCCCACGATAGCTAAAGGGTGTGCGCCGCCGCTGATAGGAGCTAGCGTAGAGCGTCGAAGGGATGGCAGGATCAATCACAAGGTCTATGGCGCCGGTATCAGCATCCACAAAAAGGCTCTGCATCCAGGTCTTCCCGCCATCAGTCGTCTTGTAGACGCCGCGATCTTGGCTCGCGCCCCACAAGCTGCCGGCCGCCGCAACGAAGGCCGTATTCGGGTCGGTCGGGTGTACGACAATGCGGCCTATCGCGAGCGTCGATTCGAGGCCGCAGTGTGTCCATGTTTTGCCTGCATCGGTGGAACGATAGACGCCATGCCCCCACGAAGAGCTTTGGCGGCCGTTTGCCTCGCCCGTCCCAACCCACACCACATTTGAGTCGGAAGGCGCGAGCGCAACCGCGCCGATACTGCTGGTGACCTGAGTATCGAAAACGGTGGTCCAGGATGTTCCATGGTTCTCGGTCTTCCAGAGGCCTCCCGAGGCCGTAGCGGCGTAGACGAGCGACGGATTGCCCTCCGCCACTGCGAAGTCGTCGATGCGTCCACCCATGATCGCCGGACCAATGGATCGAAATGGCAGGCCCTGCAGAAGCGCTGTGCGATAATCTGTCTGGGCTCCCAATGACGGGACGAAAACCAGGCCAAACACCAACAGTGAACAGATGAGCAAGGACAGTCGCAGGTGCGATCTCAACGGTATCCTCCAGTTTAAGGTTGCGACGCGGGAAGGCTGCACAGGCATGTGTAGGGCCATGCCCCGCGGATCAACGATGGAACTTGTGGTCGATTGTGGAGTACGGCACGGTCACGACGATGGGCCTGCCGTGCGGGCAGAGGTAGGGATTTTGCGTGTCGGCAAGCTGGTTGAGCAGGCCCACCATCTCCTCCATGCCGAGCGGATCCCCGGCCTTCACGGCCATCTTGCAGGCATTCGTAATCGTGACGTGCTCTCTGTCCACCACCAGCCTGCGCGAGATAGACTGGTGAGCCACCTCATCGATCATGTCCTTCAGCAGCGCGGCATGCCCTCGCTTACGCGCAAAGGACGGTGCGGCCCTCAGCAGGAACGTCGTGGGACCAAACGGCTCAATCTCCCACCCCGCGGCAGCAAAATCGGCGAGGCGCGAAGTGAGCAGCGCGGCCTCGGCAGGGGCGAGCGTAAGCGTCTCGGGCTCGAGCAGCCGCTGCGAGTGCGTTCCCTGGCCTGCGCGCTTCTCTGTGAGATACTCGTAGAGCACGCGCTCGTGGGCCACATGCTGATCGATAAACGCGATGCCGTCCTGCGTGGCGGCGACAATATAGGTGTTGCGCGCCTGACCGAGAACTCGGAAACCTCGGAGCTGCTCTGCAAAGGGACGCCTGTCATTGCCCTGTGCTTCGGTGGCGCCATATGCAAATGGTCGCTCATCAGAAGGCAGGCCGCCATAAACCGGCATCAGCCTGCTCGCCGCAGCAAAGCCCGCGGGATCGAACAGAGCAGCGCTCTCACGCACGAACGAAGCGCCCGCCATGGGCGCAGAGGGCTCGTAGGTCACGATGGATGCCGCGGACACAGTGGGCAGCACTCCGGCGGCTCGCAGCGACTCAGACACAGCGGCGCCCACGGCATGGTGCACCTCGGAGTCTCGGCTGAACTTCACCTCGAGCTTGCTGGGGTGAACGTTCACGTCCACGCATCCCGGATCCACCTCGAGGTGGATAATGACGGCCGGATAGCGACCATCGGGAGTGAGCGCTCGATAGGCATTTTCGACCGCGTGGCTCAAGAGTCTCGAGCGCACAGGGCGCCCATTCACATAGAACAGCTCGTGAGAGCGCCCCGGTCGGCTCATCTCAGGGGAGGCCACATATCCGCTTACGTTCAGGCCCGCGGAGTGGTACGCCACGCTCAAGAGCCGCTCCGCCGCCGCCTTACCCCAAATGGCGTGGATGGCGGCGAGCGCATCCCCGGAGCCAGGAGAGTGCAGCAGCTCCTGGGGGCCGTGAAGGAGCCTGAAGCTGACGCCTGGGTGCCCAATGGCAAGCTGGCCCACTGCATCGCAGGCTCTCGACACCTCGGTGGCCGTGGACTTGAGGAACTTCAGTCTGGCAGGAGTGGAGTGAAACAGATCCTCCACCAAAATGCGAGTTCCAGGGGCGGCCGAGCAGGGTGTTACTTCGATATCGACCCCATTGTGAATCCGCAGCTGGGCGCCCTCATCAGAACTGCGCACGCGACTCACCAGCGTGAATCGGCTGACGCCTGCAATGCTGGGCAGCGCCTCGCCTCGAAACCCGAGCGTGGAGATTCTAAACAGGTCGTCTGACGTGGTGAGCTTGCTGGTGGCATGGCGCTGAACAGCAAGCACCATCTCCTCCGCGCTCATCCCCCACCCGTCGTCCACAACCTCAATGCTTCGCTTGCCTCCCTCCATGAGCGAAACAACAATTCGGTTCGCGCCCGCGTCGATGGCGTTCTCCACCAGCTCTTTGACCGCAGAGGCGGGCCGCTCCACGACCTCGCCCGCGGCGATGCGATTAATTGTCGCATCGTCGAGCAGGCGAATGAGGGGGCGCTCCCCGCTGTGGGGCGCGTGGCGCTCGCTGTAGGGTGCAAGACCTGCGGCCATCTACATTACTCCTCAGCCAGTGACACTAGTAGGCCGATGAAAAACCAATCGGTTTTGTTTGGCCCTGCGGTTGAAACCGCGGCTGTAAACGGCCCGAAGTGCCCCTTCGGGCACTGAATACTCAATCCACGAAGGTGGATTTCGTGTCGTTGCCAGCCGCGACTTTAGTCGCAGGTGTGAAGTCGCGAGTTCATCATCAAGCTTCTAGGCTGGACCGAATCTACTTCCACGGTAGTTCTATGCGCGGCACATGGAACTCCTGCCTCGTCTTGGTCATGAGGCAACTGCAGTCCGCCGAAACAACCGGCCCTACTGTCCGCTGCCTGCCAGACGAACGAGTTCCTCGAGCCGAATGAGCGCCTCAACCGGCGTCATCACCGACACATCCACCTGCCGAAGCGCCTCCACGACGGGGTGCGGCTCGAGGTCAAACAGGGTCAACTGGAGCCGCTTTTCAGCAGGCGGCGAAGGCCTGGCGCGACCAGACCCACGCTCCAGATTCTCGAGAATCGCCTTGGCTCTTGCCACCACCGGCTGAGGCACGCCTGCCATGCGAGCTACCTGCAGGCCGTAACTCTTGTCCGTGCCCCCTGCTACCACGCGGTGCAGCCAGATGACCTCGCTCTCGGTCTCGCGAACGGCAACTCGAAAGTTCTTGACAGACGCGCAGGAGGCGGCAATCTCGTTGAGCTGGTGGTAGTGAGTGGCGAAAAGGCTCTTGCAGCCGAGTGCAACCAGGCGTTCAACCACCGCCCATGCGATGGCGAGGCCGTCGAAGGTGCTGGTGCCCCGGCCCACCTCATCGAGGATCACCAGGCTCCGTTCGGTGGCGTTGTTAAGAATGTTTGCCGTCTCGTTCATCTCCACCATGAAGGTGGACTGCCCAGAGGCGAGCTCGTCGTGAGCGCCTACCCGGGTGAATATCCGGTCCACGACTCCGATGTGAGCGGCGTCCGCCGGAACGAAGCTGCCGCTCTGGGCCATCAATGCGATGAGCGCCACCTGCCTCAGCGCGGTCGATTTGCCGCTCATGTTCGGCCCTGTCAGAATGTGGACCTGGTAAAGGTCGCTGTCCAGCAGGCAGTCGTTTGGAACGAACCTGCCCACTCCCCGCAGCGCCTCCACCACCGGATGCCGTCCCGCTCGAATCTGAAGTGTCAGACCGTCGTCCACCACGGGCCGCACATAGCGATTGCTTGTCGCAACGGCGGCCAGTCCCGCCAGCACGTCCACTGTGGCCGCCGCCCGAGCCGTCGCGAGAAGCTGCGGCGCGGCAGCGGCCACTCGCTCTCGCAGGGCGCAGAAAAGGTGGTGCTCAAGATCTGCCGCTCGTTCGTCAGCTCCCGTGACGCGGGTCTCATACTCCTTGAGCTCCTGAGTGATGTAGCGCTCCGCATTGGCGGTGGTCTGCTTGCGAATATACTCGGCGGGCACCTTGTCGAGATGAGTGCGAGTGACCTCGATATAGTAGCCAAATACAGAGTTGAATCCCACCTTGAGCGAAGGAATGTTGAGGCTCGCGCGGGCGGTCGCCTCAAATGCAGCGATCCACCCTCTCCCGCCCGCCGCGAGTCTGCGCAGCTCGTCGAGCTCTTCGCTGTGGCCCGCTCGTATCAGCCCGCCGTCGCGCAGGCTCACTGGAGGGTTGTCTTGAAGGGCGCCTGTGAGCCGGGCACGCAGCTCCGCCTGGGTCTCCGAGGGGTGTACAAGAGTCTCCTCGTCGCCGATGCTGCGAAGAGATATCTCCGTGCCGTCGCCGTTGAGCCGTTCGGCGCAGCGCGCAAGAATGGGAGACTGTGTACGAACGAGAGACGACCTCAACGCCTCTGTTCGGAATAGCGAGGAGGCAAGCGCTCCGAGATCGCGTGCGTTCGCCACGCCCGCCGAAGCGCGAGAGACCAACCGCTCGATGTCCTGCACGCCGCGAAGCGAACTGCGAAGCTCCTCGAGAATCATTGGATCGCCCGCCAGCTCTGCAACGGCGTCGTGGCGCTCGCGGATGAGATCCGCCTCCAGCAGCGGCTCCAGCAGCCACCCGCGCAGCATGCGCGCTCCCATCGGGGTGACGGTTCTGTCCAAAACGCTAAGCAGCGACCCCTGCCTCCCTCCCTCCGACAGAGACTGGGTGATCTCGAGGTTTCGGCGCGTGGCGGCGTCGAGCTGCATCGTGGAGCCCACGGAGTAGGCGCCAAGCGACACAATATGCTTGAGCGCAGAAGCGCAAGAGCCTTTGACATAGGTGAGAGCCAGGGCGCAGGCCCTTGCCGCCGCCGGCAGGCCATCGCAGCCGTAGCCACGCAAGCTGAGAGTGCCGAAGTGCTCGAGCAGCACCGAGGTCGCCGCTGCGTCCGACAGGGAGCCGGAAGCGGGCATCGGCGTGATGCGACGAGCATCCAGCAGGTCCAGAACCGCAGAGTGAATGCAGTCACCCTCCTCGATGAGCACCTCGGACGGATCGAGTCGGGCCACCTCCGCCGCGCCGCGCTTAAGGGCATCGGATCTATCGAACTGTGTCGTAAGAAACTCACCGGTGGAGACGTCCAGTGCGGCTACTCCCACGAGTCCGTCCCGCGAGGCGACCGCGACAAGGCGATTCGCCGCATCAGACTCGAGCAGTCCGTCCTCCAGCACCGTTCCGCGGGAGAGCACCCGAGTCACTTTGCGCGTGAAGAGCCCTTTGCCCGTTGGCTGCTCACCCTGCTGCTCCATGAGTGCAACTCGCCGACCCAGCTTCAAGAGCCGGGCAAGGTAGCGCTCGACAGCATGGTGCGGAACGCCGGCCATCGCCACGCGCTGCCCGGAGTCATCGCGCCCCGTCAGCGTAATGTTAAGCAGCTCGGCAACGGCTACGGCGTCGTCGCCGTAGGCTTCATAGAAGTCGCCCACGCGCATCAAGAGCAGAACGCCCGGATGCTCGTCGCGAGCCTCGAAGTATTGGCGCATGAGGGGTGTGCGAGCAGAGTAGCCGGACTCTACGCGAGCCGCAGAGTCGCCGCCTGCCGCGGAGGGCGAAGCGGCGGCAGAGTTGGAAGGGGCCGGGGCTGCCCTCTTGGTGGCCAAGGCTACGAGACTGTGGCTGGGAGTCGCTGCGAAAGGGGCAGACGCTCCTCGACAGACTCGCCTTGGAATCCCCACAGGTGAGACTTCACCGCGCGAACGTCCACCAGCCTGCCAATGAGGCGTAAATCCCCATCGAAGTTGACCGTCTTCATCGTGCGCGTTAGCCCGGTCACTTTCAGAGGGTTCTTCGGGCTCGCGCCCTCCACCAGTACTTCAAAAACCCGGCCCGCCTGCGCCTCATTGATCTCACAGGTGATGCGGTTCTGAAGGTCTATGAGCTCCTTCAGCCGCTCAATGCGAACGCTCTGCGGCACCTGATTCCCCATCTCGGCGGCCCTCGTACCCTCGCGCACGGAGTAGGCGAACATAAATGCCGAATCGAACTGGCACTCCTGCACAAACGTCAGCGTGTTGCGAAATGCCTCGTCGGTTTCGCCAGGGAAGCCCAGCATGATGTCGGTGGTGACCGCTATGCCGGGGACTGCCTCTCGAAGCTCCCAGAGGATGCGACGAAAGTCGTCAACTGTGTACCCCCGGCGCATCGCAGCAAGCAGACTGTCATCGCCCACCTGAAGAGGCAGATGAACGTGCTCGCAGACCGCGCGCACTTCCGAGATTGCCTTGATGAGGTCCCCGGAGAAGTCCTTCGGGTACGGCGATGTGAATCGGATGCGCTCGATTCCCCGAACGGCGCCAACCCTGCGAAGCAGATCTGCGAAGGGGACCCTTCCCTCCAGGAGATTCTTGCCATAGGAGTTGACCGTCTGGCCGAGGAGCGTCACCTCGCGCGTCCCACCTCTTGCCAGGCCCTCAATTTCGGCGAGAATCTCGGACGTGGGCCGGCTCCGCTCCCTGCCCCGAGTGAAAGGCACGATGCAGAACGCGCAGAACTTGTCGCACCCATACATGATGGGAACATGCGCCTTGAGCTTGGCGCGCCGACGAATGTTGCGCAGCGGTACGTCGGTGACCGTCTGGCCGGTGCGTGGAGGCAGCGATATCTCCGTGAGGTCCGCTCCAGCCCCGCCATCTCTAGGCAGCGATCGGCGCGAGATCGCCTCCTGGACAAGATGCGGGAGCGCTCCAAGGTTGCCGGTGCCCAGAACGATGTCTACAAACGGTGCGCGCCTGCGAAGCTCGACGCTCTCGACTTGAGCCATGCATCCGCACACACCCACCACAAGGTGCGGACGCTCTTGCTGAAGCTCGCGCAGTTCGCCCAGCTTGCTGTACGCCTTGTCTACAGGCTTCTGCCGGACAGAGCACGTGTTCAGAATGACCACGTCGGCATGCTCCACATCGGGTGCGGCAGTGAGGCCAAGCTGCTCGAGCCCGAGCGCCATCTGCTCGGAGTCCTCGTCGTTCATCTGGCAGCCCCACGTGACAACATGGTAGCTGCGATAGAGGGAGCTAGGCGCCGTGGCGACAGGTGTTGGCATGGCTCATTATAGCCGCCCTGGCTCGCCCATAGCAACGAGACCCGGTGTTTCTCCCCTTGCCCCGCGCCGCCCTTTGTGATATACTCTGTACGTTGGACGTCGGAGCCATCTGGAAGTGTGGGCGCCGCCCGCTCTTTGTGCTATTTTGTGGCCGCCTTTACGGGCGGCTTCCGTTTTGTTAAGGAGGGTGAGCTATGAACGGGGACTTCCTGGACGCGCTGCAGCAACTTGCGCGGGAGAAAGATATCAGTCCGGAGCTGCTGCTCGAGACGCTGGAGCAGGCTCTAGTAACTGCGTACAAGAAGAACTTTGCCGCGCATGGCGGCGAGATCAAAGTGCGGATAAACTCGTCTCAGGCATCCTTCCAGGTCCACTGCCGCAAGACGGTGGTGCTGCCGGACGAAGAGACCGAGATGGGCCCAAACGACATCCTGCTGGAAGAGGCGCAAGCCGTCAATCCGGATATTCTGGTGGGAGAGATTCTAGAAACGGACGTCACGCCGTCCACCTTCGGGCGCATCGCCGCTCAGACGGCGCGCCAGGTGATGGTGCAGCAGCTTCGCGAGGCGGAGCGGGCAAAAGTCTTCGACGAGTATAACGCTCGCCTGAGCGAGGTAGTCACCGGGGTGGTGGAGCGCCGCGAGCACAAGACGGTGCAGATCAATCTCGGCAAGGTCGAGGCAGTGCTCCCGCCCCAAGAGCAGGTGCCCACCGAACCGTACCGCTTTCACGACCGTATTAAGCTCTATATCCTGGACGTTCGCAACACCCCAAAAGGCCCGCAGGTTACAGTATCCCGCACGCATCCAAGTCTCATCCGGCGCCTATTCGAGCTGGAAGTGCCCGAGATTGCGGACGGCATCGTCACCATCAAGGCAGTGGCGCGAGAGCCTGGAGCACGCTCCAAGATTGCCGTCACTTCGCGGGACGAGAAGGTCGACCCCGTGGGAAGCTGCGTTGGCCACAGGGGCACGCGCGTGCAGTCGGTAGTGAACGAGCTTTACGACGAAAAGATCGACATCATTCGCTGGTCTCCAGAGGCTTCGCAGTTCATCGCCGAGGCCCTTTCACCCGCCAAGGCGGTGAAAGTGGATATCAACGAAGAACAGAAGAGCGCGCTGGTGACCGTGCCGGACAACCAGCTCTCCCTCGCCATTGGCAAGTCCGGCCAGAACGTGCGGCTTGCCGCTCGATTGACCGGCTGGCGTATAGACATTCGCAGCGAGTCTCAGGTGGCTCGTGCGGCGTTGATGTCCGCCACGGCGGATGGAGAGGACACCCCTGCGTACAGCGCCGTGCCAGTTGACGATGCCGATCACGCCGTAGTGGCGTCGATGGAGACCGCGGACCACAGCCCGTCAGTCGATGAATCCGGACACGCAAACGGAGCGTCGGCCCCTGTTGCTGCGGATGAGGCGCCGGCTGAGGTCGAGGTGGCCGTCTAGGCCTAGCGGATGCGGCCAAAGCACATACCGACGCGACTCTGTGTCGCATGTCGCACAACAGGAGACAAGCGCGGTCTTTTGCGCGTGGTTCGCGGCTCTGACGGCAGTGTGGCTTTTGACAAAGGTGGGAAACTGCCAGGCCGCGGTGCCTATGTATGCGCTGCGGCTACGTGCATCTCAGCCTCTCAGAAAGCCAAGAAGCTCGACAGAAGCTTGAAGGCGCAGGTTGGCCCCGAGGTCTACATCGCACTACTCGCGCAGTCGGAGGCAGGCGTTTAGGCGCCGCTCAGAACCTCGCTAACCGCCGACAGCACCTCGGCATGGATGCGGCCATTTGTGGCCACCACCCCTCGATTTGCGCTGAGCGTTCTGCCAAGTGAGAAATTCAGAACCGCGCCGGACACGTCCGTCACTTCCCCACCCGCCTCCTTCACCATAAGCCATCCGGCGGCGTGGTCCCAGATCTTCTCCTGATACGTCGCGCTCGTGGGCATCCGCAAGTAGATGGAGGCATCTCCGCGCGCGATGGCCGCATACTTGCACTGGCTGTCCATGCGGATAGGTGGCTGCGTCACGCCCAGACGCGCAGCAATTCGCTCAGAATCGGAATGGGATGAATGACCAGACTCGACCGACTCACAAAACGATGCGGCGGACGCACGGGCAATGTCTGTCACCCTGATTGTTGTACGCACGTCATCTGCGGCCACGCTGAAGGCTCCGTGGGCAAGCTCAGCACCAAACACTGCTCCAATAGAACCATCCGCGTTTGGCAGGTTTGGGCAGCCGAGCAGCCCAAGCACCACCTCACCCTTCACAATAAGAGCTAGTGCAACCGCATACTGCTCATTGCGAAGGAAGCCTTTCGTGCCGTCAATCGGATCCAAGC
>VFKD01000481.1 GCA_009885735.1 bacterium | reverse complement strand
CCTGCGGCAAAGGTTTGCAGGAAAGCCGGATGCGGGAAATCCGCACGTCCGGTTTGATGAGGGGGGAGTGGCGGGTGCCTACCCGTCATTCCCCTACTCTACCGTGCAAGACTGGTCGCAGCCTCAGGCGTCTCGTCCACCTCGGTGGCAGAATGTGTGGGCTGCCGCCTAAGTGCGAGAGCCAGCAAGGCAGCCGCCACCATCAAGCCGGTAGCCGTCAGAAGTCCCGCGGCGTACCCGCCACCTGAGCGCTCTTTGAGATGGCCCATGATGACGGGGCCGAAGAACCCGCCCAGGTTGCCCACGGAGTTGATCAGCGCGATACCTCCAGCCGCCGCGCGCACGCCGAGCAGGTTTGTCACTAGCGCCCAGTAGGAGCCCGCGCCTATGCGCTCGCCGAGTGCATTCAGCGCGAGTGCGGCGACAGTCCACCACGCCGTGGGTGCGTAGACGCAGCCAAGGAAGCCGAGCGCGGCCACGAAGTAGCCTCCGGCGACGTGATGCCGCCGCTTGCCGCTGCGGTCTGAATGCCCTGACGCGAGCCACATCGCCACCGCTCCCACAATCGCCGGAATAATGCCAATACTGGCGACAAACGAATCCGACCACGCACCGCCGCTGCGCGCCTGAATGAGCTTCGGCCCAAAGAAACCCACTGCATTACCGGCGGTTGCGGAGATGAGAAATATAAGGCAGAGGTGAAGGATTCGTGAGTCTTTGATTAGCAACGATAGAGAGAGGTGCCTCACGGTGTGCTCGTTGTGCGCTTCGGCTGAGAGTCGCGACAGCAGCCAGTGCTTCTCTTCCGGCGAGAGCCACGCGGCATCCATCGGCCTGTCCGGCAGATAGACCAGCACAGCAAACCCAAGCAGCACCGAGGGAATGCCCTCAATCAGAAATAGCCACTGCCAGCCCTGAAGCCCTGCGAGACTGTCCATCCCCAGCAGCAGACCACCAAGTGGCCCTTGAAAGAGGCCGAGAATTCCCGTCAGCGTGAGAAACGTGGCGATGGCCCGAGCTCGCGACGTGGCCGGAATCCAGTAGGTGATATACAGGATTACTCCTGGGAAGAACCCGGCCTCCGCCAGACCGAGCAGAAACCGCAGCGAGTAGAAGCTGAACGGGGACTTGACGAACATCATGGCGGCGGAGATGAGTCCCCAGGTGATCATGATTCGGAAGATCCAGAGGCGCGCTCCCACCCGCTCCATGATGAGATTGCTGGGAACCTCGAAGAGGAAATAGCCGAGGAAGAAGATGCCGGCGCCCAGGCCATAGACCCTGTCGCTAAAGCCGAGATCGAGCTGCATCGAGTTTGCCGCGATGCTCACATTGCCACGGTCAAGCAGGCAGAAAATGTAGAGAATCGCAAGGAACGGAGCGAGGCGCTTGAGAATCTTGCCGACGAGCGCCGATTCGGTGACTTGAGGGGAAGGAGCGAGATTGTCGGTCACATGGGCCCTTTCGGATGCGTAGAGAGCAAGAGTCAGCCTGATGCTCTTCACGGTGATTCGATAAGCCGGGGACACGACTCCTGCAAGGTGCTCATTCTCGCAGCTCGCTTGAGTGAGTATGGTATACTCTTTTTGTACTCAGAACTCACCAAGGCATGCACATGGCATCACGCGCAACGTTCAAGCGGCAGAACTTCAATGTAACTCCCGACGAGGAAGCAGAGATTCAGCGGCTGCGTGAGGCGCTCTGCGCGCCAAGCGTGAAAGATGCGCTCCTGCGTGCCACTCGCGTTGTACTCACTCTGGCGAAAGAGGTGCAAGAAGGAAAGCAGGTCTATTCCGGCCAGCCCGGCAGCGGGCAGACGAGACTACTCCTTCCGGACTTCGAGGCCAACACATCTCAGTGGACCTACCTCTGTCCACGAGTACATTCGTGGAAGAGCCAGCTCTTCGTCAAGGGCCGCAAGCTCACCGCCGCGAATGTTTGGTTCTCCATGCAGGCGAACGACGTGACCGAAACCGAAGCAGCAGCGGACTGGGACTTGCCACTAGAGGCGATACAAGAGATTGTTCGTTATTGCGAGTCACACCGCGGCCTCATCGGGATGGAGGCCGACGAGGAGTTGTGTCTCCTCGCGCAAGCCGGTGTCACGATGACCGCCCGCGAGCGAGCGTGAGCGTTTCCGAGATGCCCAGTGTAAGAGAGGTATGGGGACCACATATTGAGGAATGGTTCAGCCTGCACTCGCAACCGCCGAAGGTTAGCCACTTCACCAACGCGACGGCTGCGTTCTCGATTCTAGGGTCGCGCCACCTCCATGCTACAAACATGTGGGACATCCGCGGTCAGGACGAGGTCGAATACACTCGGGATCTGGTTGCTGCGGCGATTGTGCGCAACCGTAGACGGGCAGGCAAGCGAGCCTTAGAAATCCTGGATAGATTTCGCGATGGTGAGCTGCACGAACTCACGAGTGGCCAGAATGCTTACATCGTGTGTTTCACAAAAGACACAAGGAGCACCGAAATGTGGAGTTCGCCCTTCGCCGACGAAGGGCGCGGCTGGAAGCTCGATTTCTACACTGGCAGCCGGTTTCTCGGGAACCTTCTTCCGGCCCCAACACCGTCTGGCATTGTGGCACGGACCATCCAATACGATGTTGTTGAACAGAACGACTGGCTTGATTGCGCTATTAAATGTCTGTGCAAATCGCTCGATATTGCAGTTGCGCGAGAAGACTTTGTTACCGCTGAGACATGGTTCTATCAGTCGCTGATCGAGTTCGTAACATCGTTCAAGCCGCAGAACTATTCAACGGAGGGCGAGATACGGCTGGTCTATTGGAATCCTCGAGCGGAGGCGATCACCCAGCGACACAATGGTAGCCGAGTCGTGCACATTCCGATCGCACTCCGTTCAGGGCCGGATGACTGCTGGAATGCAGACAAGGACTGTCTCATTGAGTTCGACAAGGTCTGGCAGGGTCCGGCTGCGGACGGACCTACGGACTCTCAGCGTGCCCTGTTGCGAGTAGTGTATTCGGGAGACGGGCTCATGTTTGAACCGAGGTCATTGAGATAGCGGGTGTCAAGCTGAGCACTTGCTCGTGATTCCCACCACCGGTTTGCTCTATCTTGTGGATAGGAACATGTCACCACCAATCAGGCTAGATTCCTGCTGTGCGACCAGGACCTTGTCTACTCAATTGTGAGTATACGCAACCGCGCCGTTGCCCTTCCTGCCTACTGCCCGGTGGCTACAACGAACTCCCTAAACGTTCTTCGGATCTACCACGCTGACGACGCCGACAAAGCGGCGAAAGTCACCCGCATCGAGCGTAAGTAGATTAGTTACTCCGTGAGCCTGCATTACCGCTACGAGGCGCGCATCATAGACCTGGCGACCGACAACGGCAAACGTATCGACCAGGTTGCGCCATAGGGGATACACTGCTGAGACATCCGGAAGCAGCGGGTAGACCGCCTCAATTCGACGTGCCTCGGCGCTTGCCTGGGCAGGGGACAGTCCTAAGCCGTTCGCCGAAAGCGGGCGCGTTGCCAGCGCTTGGAACTCAATCAGGTTCTGTGGAGTAAGGTACACGATCTCGCCCTGCCGGTCCAGAGCCAAGAGTGCGGCGCTCACGACGCCGTGAAGGGGATCAGCAGGAAGAACTCGACGCACGATAATGTTCGTATCGGCAAGATACGCCATTCAGACGTCCTCCTCGTACAGGTTCTCACGAGAAAATGCCTCGGGAGGCAGCGCAGGAATGCCGCGGTTCATTCCTGCGATCTCGTCCAGAGCCCGCGACCGCTCCTCAGGGGTTCCGTGATGAAGGTTCTGTGGCATCTCGTCCTGCTCCACCTGACCTGGAACTACTAGCGTAAGCCGTAGCGTTCGGCTAAAGCCCTTCAGCTTGTCCACGAGTTCCTGGGGCGTACCCTCGATCATGAGTGTGCTATTCAACTTGGTCACCTCCAAGTACAGATTGTCTATAATAACACGTCCGCGCCTCTCACGCATCGAAACCGTACTTACGCTTGCCCTTCTCCGCGCTCTCTGCGCCCTCAGCAATTCAATCGGGTTGCCCGTGACGCTTCCTGTCCGAGCATCCTGACTGCGCGTCAGCCTCACCGACGCGCAGTCGAAGGACCGTCCTCCGTCGCCTTTGCTAGCCCATGCGGTATGCTGATCCCAATTTGGTGGTCCGGGAAATGCTCTCCCTGCCAGGCGCCCCCATTGATGCAGCGCCCGGGAGGTCGTTTTCGTGTCCGCATACCATGCACCCCTGACTCGCCGTCGCCTCCTTCAAAGCGCCTCACTGCTTCCTCTTCTCCCTCTTGCAGCCCGCGCTAGTCGCGAAGCCGCAGCCGCTCCAAAGACGAGTATCCCGTACGTAGACGGTCTGTGCTTCAACATCTTCGACCAGCCGGACGAAATTCGCGCCTCGGGCCTCTCCGCACTGATCCTAGACGTTTCCGACTTCGACACAATCACCGCTGCGGACGGCTCCGAGACGTTTCAGCGCAGCTTCAACTCCTGCATGAAGGCGATGGTGAGTGCCAGGCAGAAGCTGCGCTCCACCCAGAACGTCTTTCTGGCGACGAATGGCAGCGAGGTCAGAGCAGCACACAGGAACGACCAGACGGCGGTCTTCCTTCAGCTTCAGGGCGGCGGCGAAGTAGTGGGAGAAGACCTCTCGCGCATCGATCTGTGCCATGAGCTTGGCCTGCGCGTGCTGCAGCTCACGCATCACACAAACAATCTTCTGGCTGGCGGCAGCCTCGATCGAGCGCCCGCGGGCCTAACGCGCCTCGGGTACGAGGCGGTGGAGCGAATGAACGCGCTGGGAGTGATCCCGGACATTGCGCATGCGTCCGACCGAACTTCAATGGACGTCCTAAAGGCCAGTAAGACGCCCGTCATCCTGTCGCATGGCGCGGCGCGAGCCTTGGTGAACAGCGCCCGCTGCTCGCCGGACGACGTGATTCGCGGCATTGCGAAGTCCGGCGGGGTGATGGGAATCTTCATGATGAGCTTCTGGCTCACGGCGGAAGCAGAGCCGTCCATTGACTGCCTCATCGCGCAGATTCGGCATGCGGTCAACGTTGGTGGTATCGATTCTGTTGGCATCGCAAACGACTATCCGCTGTCGGGAGAACCAAACCTGGTCCGGAGCGGCATCAATCGCGAGGCGGCCGAGGACTGCTATGCCTGGTGGGACTCCATGGCACGGCAAGGTGCACTGGGGTTCGACAAGCGCCCGGTTCACGTGGCGATTCCCGAGCTGAACAACATCCACCGCATGACCACGATTCACCGGGCGCTGGAGATCAGCGGCTTCAGGCCAAGCGAGGTGGAGAAGATCATGGGGGGCAACTGGGTTCGGGTGCTGACGGAGGCGGTTCGGTAGCCGGCTCACACTCTGCAACAACACTCTCGCCCATCGCATCTCCGAGCGGCTCCCTAGCGAAGAGCGGCTCTACAGCCACGGTGACTCTGTCTACCTCAGAACTACCTCCAGAAATGGGACCTTCGACCTACCCGCAGCCGGGTCACATGCGCCATGATCTAGTTGACCCTCGCTGGAGATTGGAGATCGCATGGACACCACGACAAAGATACTGGCTGTGTTGGGCACGGTTTGGACCGGTGCTGCCCTGACGCAATTCTTCGCATACTTCTATGTACTTCGTAACGGAGACCCCATGGGAGACCAGTACGCAACTGTTGCAAGCATTGCAGCACTGATGCTGCTAACATTCCAGCGACTCTTCATGCTCCGGGTGTGGGCACTGGTGGTGACCTGCGTTTTCTGCTGGTCGATGGTCACACTGATGCGTAATGATCAACGATGGACCCTGTGCTGGTCCTTGGCAGCATGCCTGTGCACCGCCCTGCTAATCCTGAACTGGGGGAAGATGAAGGCGTCGCTCTAGTGCAGATTGCCGAGTTCACTCTGGAGCTTGCCGCGTTCGTCGTCGCTACTGTTGCATTGCGGTCGCTGTGTGGCACTGCATCAAGGAGATGGCGCTAGCGGATCCACAGGAGCGCCACGATCGCGCCGATGCTTATCCCAGCATCCGCGACATTGAAGACCGGCCAGAAGCCGACATCAACGAAGTCCACCACCCCGCTCCCTCGCAGGCGATCGGCCAGATTACCGGCGGCTCCGCCAAACGCCATTCCTAGTCCGACCTGGGCGGCGGTTGGCTGAAAGAGGTAGCCACGCTCGACAGTTGCTGAAAGTACCAGGACCGACGCGCCAAAGGCGAATGCGGACGCAATCGCTCCAAGTCTGGACGCGGGAACACGAGCGTGATTCACTCGGTGGCAAATCCGAAGCCACCGGAACACCGGCGTCGATTGCCCCTCAGCAAGCCGCCCCACCACGAGCCTCTTTGTAAACCGGTCACAAGCGTAGACCAGGCCAGCAATCGACACGATGAGCAACGCAAACCTCGGCTCTGACCTTGGGTGGCGGAGAGCAATGGGCTATCGCTCTCGTCCACTGCCTGTCGGCGGTCCGCAGTGATAGGGTCGTGCGCCGCTATCCGTTCGGCGGCCGGCTCGGAGGCATCTGCTCGACCCGCGGAGGCTCACCAATCGGCCTCGGCATTCGACACGGCTCGTATCCGCAGGGAGGCACAGGCGCCGGAGGCGGACAGCACTTCTCAATCTGCAAGCGAAGCGCTTCAT
>VFKD01000409.1 GCA_009885735.1 bacterium | reverse complement strand
TTCCGACATTGAGCACACTCCGGGCCGACAAGAGTACGTCCGATCAACAGTGAGTTCGTCCGTAGGGGCGGGGCTTGCCCCGCCCGGGCTCGTTGCGACGCCGGTAGGGACTCAGGGATCCGGCGCATTCCGCTCA
Source organism: bacterium (assembly GCA_009885735.1). Classification (GTDB taxonomy): domain Bacteria; phylum Armatimonadota; class Chthonomonadetes; order Chthonomonadales; family CAJBBX01; genus VFKD01. The sequence continues at coordinate 3,594 of VFKD01000409.1, read as the reverse complement.
ATGCTTGGCGCGAATGGGCTCGTAATCGTGCCTGGGGACTGCGCTGGCATCTCAAGCGGATCATTCGTTCGAGTAATTCTGCTGGACCTTCCAGCGCCGTATGAAACCCTCGCGTCGTGAGCAGTCGAACGAGCCTTCTGAAGAGGATGGCGGGCTATCCGCTGGTGTTTGCCCTCGTAGGCGCCGCGCTTGCCTTCATACCGCTTGCATTCACGTCGTATATGCAGCTCATCTTCGCGGAGGGCAAGCAGCTTATACAGGACCCTCTACCAGAGGGAGTGCCAATACCGCGGGGCTTGAGTTGGAGCCCCTGGGCCTACTCTCTGATCACGAGTACGGCTCGCTTAAGCTCGGCAGGAGTGCTCGGCCTTGAAGTGGGCCTGTTCTGCATACTGGCATGGGGGCTGCTCAGGCTGCTCAACCCGACCTTCCGAATGACGACCGGGGTCGATCTAGACAGGCAGCTTCTTACGCGCACCTACATGCACACTCAGCCGCTCATCAAGGCGTTCCTGATAGGTGTTGGCGCGCTTGTGCCGTGCATGATCGTGTGGGCTCTGATTGGGTTTCTTGTACGCAACAGCACTGCCGCTCTCTTGCTTCAATGCGGGTTAATAGGTTCTGCCCTCTTCGTTCTGTTCGCCCGCGAGGGCATCGCAGGCGACTATGAGAGCGGAAACTACCACTTGCCCCAAGGCAAGCAGATGTGGGGTTCTCTCGTGGGCAGAGGTGCAATCGCCGGAGGCTGCGCTGCACTTGTTGTGCTCTCAAGTCCTGCTGAACTGCCGGAGATGCTCCTCCAATGCTACCGCACTCTGGGCGGCATAGGTCAGGCCAGCTGGCTGCAAATTGTTGGCATTCACTGCGGCATTGCCGCGTCCCTTGCTGCTGCGGGCGTATGGGTGATGGTTGCCCTGACACAGGCAGGCTTGACCACCCGAAAGCGGTGTGGCGCCGCAGTTCCAGCACTCTGTGTGCTTGTTCTTGGCCTAGCACTTCGCAGCGGCGGGCTTGAGGCGATTCTGCGAACGAGGTTCGACTATGAGGCGAATCCGACTTCGCCTCCAGCCGCACGACTGGCCCGCGCGGCGGGCTTGGTCGACACATCTCAGAGGGACCATTCTGGACCACGAAATGACTCTGTCCTCGTTGTGGGTCCGAAGGAAGTTGTGCCGTTAAGCATCTCCTCGACCTCCATCACGGGTGTTGACACATCTGCGGACAACGTCTCCAAGCTGCAATCATTCCTGCAGCGACGCGGGTATGCAACCTCACTCGCAGAGACCGTGTTCAAGACGCTTCACGATGCGGCGTCCCTTGCCTGGAGCCCGGAGCAGAGCCTTGAGGTCGACTACCTCAATCTGTCGAAGTGCCCGGACCAAGACTTCCTGCGCCTGTTTCTCGAGAAGCTCAACAACTGTCGGTCCACCGAGGCTACGCTTCGCTACGCGGACCTTCTGGCGGACGAGCGTGTGTTCAGCTATCCGGATCGAGAGTCGATCCTGATGATGGGGGACATCTATGGCAGGCTGGGCCACAAGCAGAAGGCGATGGAGTGGTATCGTCGGGCCGACCTCACCGAGTCTGGAGTTGCGGACCGCACTCCTGGGCGTGTCATGTTCGCCGCGGGCAGGATCCGCGGGCAGTTGCTTCTCAACGGTATTCCCGTTGTGGGGGCGCAGGTCGGCGTGATGTCGAAAGCCGCGATGCTCAGCCCTGAGGGGATGTTCCTAGGCCCTGGGGTCCTGCAGCCCTTCTGGCTGCGCTGGATCGCCGCCTCAGCGGTTACCGACGCCCGGGGCCGATTCGAACTCGATCACCTGGTGGCAGGCAACTACCAGATGGTGATGAAGATGAGAGAGGTCTTGGTTCGGCCCATGCGGCCCATCCCAATGGACTGTAGTAAAGGGGACATCTCATCGCTGTTCGTGGGCTACGCGAAGCCGAGCGTCGACGTGGGGAGCATTGATGTGAAGTTCGATACGAGAACGCGAATTCACCGCCCTAGAAGTTGATGCGGGGCGCGCAACACGTCTAGTGAGTGATGCTCCGAACGATGTACATGTTGCGGATGCCATTGAATTCATTCGCTACATTGCCGCTAATGATTAAACACAAACTCCTTCGAGTTCATAAACGCCCAGAGCAGGTCCTCCATGACAATGCGCTTGTCCTTGGCTGCAGCGAGGGCGGGGAGCGCCTTCTTTTTTTCATCAGAGGTCGGCAGTCGAGAGAAGCACGTGAGGGTGAGCTCTTCAAGTGCCTTCGCATCTGGGAGCTTGGCTTCGATGATCTTCGCCACTCGGCCCGCCTTCCCGGCAATGCGAGCGTTTAGGCCGCCGTTGTTCATCAGGTGCAGGACCTGGCCCAGGTTCGGGTCGTCCGAGCGCTCGCACTCGCAAGTAAGGTTTCGAGCGGGCCTGCCAAAGAGGTCCAGAAAGTAGGAGGGCACTCCCGCATCAGGAAGCTGCGTGGCACGCAGTCCGTCCGGATAGCCAGGGAACTTCTCCGACATGCCCGTGGCCGACGTAATGCCATCCATCAGTTGCTCTGCACTAAGCCGCTTGAAGAGGTACTTCGAGTAGTAGCGATTGTCCGCTTCGTTGCCCTTCACCGAAACAGCAGAACGCTGATAGGCCGATGAGAGCATTATGTTGCGCATGGACCTCTTGAGGTCAAACCCGTTCTTGCCAAGATCTGAAGCAAGATAGTCCAGAAGCTCTGCGTTCGATGGAGGATTCGTCACTCGAATGTCGTCCACCGGCTCCACGATCCCTCTGCCCATGAAGTGCCGCCAGAGTCGGTTCGCGATGATGCGGGAGAAGAACGGGTTCTTCGCCGAGGTGAGCCATTCCGCGAGCGCGGTGCGTCGGTCCCCCGAGAATCCTGAGGCGAGAGGCGACGAATCGAGCGCGACCGGGACTACCTTACTGCCGGTCTTTGGGTGGTTGACCTCGCCGCCCAGGGCAACGAACACTCTTGGGTCCGCGGTACCGTCCTCGTTGCGCGTGCGCACTCGGGCGAAGAACGCGGCCATCTGGTAGTACTGATTCTGCGTCCACTTCTCATAGGGGTGGTTGTGGCACTTCGCGCACTGGATGCGCACTCCCAGGAACGCCTGGCTCGTGGTCTCGGCAAGCGTCTCAGGCGATTTGCTCGACCGATAGAAGTTGGCAGGACCCACGTCGCCGGTATTGCCTACCGCAAGCAGCACTTCGCGGGCAAACTGGTCCCATGGCTTGTTGTCGAGCACGCTCTTGCGGATCCAGTTGTTCAGGGACGCATTGCCCTTGTCCGAGAGGCTTTTGCGCGAGCTGCGCAGCAGGTCCGCCCATTTATGGCTCCAGAAGTCCACATACTCGCCGCTGTTGAGCAGCCGGTCGACCAATAAGGTCCGCTTATTTGGGCTCTTGTCGGCAAGGAAACCGCGGGAAGCCTCCGGCGTTGGCAGTACTCCGGTTGCATCCAGGGAAGCCCTGCGAATGAAGTCGGAATCGCTTGCCATGCCGGAGGCAGGAAGCCCTAATGCCGCGAGTTTCGCGTCGACTAGCCTGTCGATTGGTCTCGCGCCTGCGGTCGCCCTTGGCACAAGCG
>VFKD01000573.1 GCA_009885735.1 bacterium | reverse complement strand
TTCACTTGCCGACCCAGGCGGATATGGAACGGTCTGGACGACGTCTGCCTGAACATCTGCGCGAATCGCTGCAAGGAGGACACAGGCCGCCGCACAAGTTAGGGCGGAAATACTATTGTTGATTGAGATCAATCAGAATGCCTTCCCGGAGGCCGAGCGCCAGAAACTCGTCCGAGTTCGTCGGCAAGGCAAGGCTCTTTCCGAAGTGCTGGTTATATCGCGAGACGACTTCCCTGGAGAACGCATCGGGCGATAGCGCGGAGATAAGAATCCGCGCCGCGAAGTTGGCGCGACGAGCCGCTGCCGCCTGCATGGCTTTCACGATGCCGACAGCGTTGGAAGACTCGAATGTCTCGTCAATCTGATTGGCGCCGGCGGAGTAGAGGACGCGAATTCGCACGCAGTATGTCTCCAAGGATCACAACAGAACACCGGCGCAACAGCGCATCGCCGCCAACTGTTCGAGTCCGCGGCCTGTATTCCCTCCAACAACGGTGCAGGTTTCGGCGCGCGATAGTTAGAACTTCCGGTGAGTGGAGGCGCGTGCGGCTTCCGCTACCACGGTTTTACGGGGAACGCATTGAAGATTGGAATCAACCGCTGGACGATGCCGCCGGCTTGGAGCATCGAGTCATGCTTTCGAGCAGCTGCAACGGCTGGATTTGATACTATCGAGATCAATCTCGCCGAAGAGGGATACCTTACGCTTGAGAGCAGCCAGAGTGACGTACGCGCTCTGTCTGCCATGGCACGCGAAGAGGGTATCGCTATCTCCAGCCTTTCGTCTGGGTTGGGGTGGAAGTATCCGCTCACATCCGCTGACGCTGACATAAGGGCGAAGGGCGCAGATTGCCTCTCATTCGCCCTTCGCGCGGCAGCGTGGCTTGAGGTGGATACCGTGCTGTGCGTGCCGGGGGTCGTCACTGCTGATGTCTCATACGACGATGCGTATCGGCGAGCCCAGGACGCGCTCGGTGTACTGGCTCCGGTCGCGCGCGACTGCGGCGTATCCATCGGTGTAGAGAATGTCTGGAACAAGTTCCTCCTCTCGCCGCTCGAGATGGCAAGGTTCCTCGACGAGATTGGCAGTCCTGCGGTTGGCGCGTACTTCGATGTTGGCAACGTATTGGTGTATGGTTATCCGCAGCATTGGATCCGAATTCTAGGCGACCGAATTCGCAAGGTGCATGTCAAAGACTTCCGAGGTGAGATAGGCAACATTCGCGCTTTCTGCAATCCCCTTCAAGGCGACGTGGCGTGGCACGATGTGTACAAAGCCCTGGTGGAGATTGGCTATGATGGACCTATTACCGCCGAGGTAGACGGCTATCGCACTGAGCCCGAGATTGGCTTAAGGCACATCGCGGAGGCGCTGAGGTCGGTGTTCAACACATGCTAGGGTTGCGGTGCCCGTCGTGCGGAGCCGACAATGATGAAGGCGCCTCGATCTGCGGGGCATGCTCAAGGCCGCTCACCGCATACGCCGGCGATGTCACCGGCTATGTGCGAGCCGAGACAGTGGCTCGTGCAGCGAGCTTGCAGGTTCGCCCTCGGTGGGTTCCTTGGATTGCTGGTCTGGAGGCGCTTATGGCCATCTTCGGACCGTTTGGCAGTGTCGTTTCTCGGTTCAGCAGCACTCCATCGGCGGCGTCGAATGAAGGCACCGGCTACATCTTCGCGGCAATTGGAACCGCAGGAGCGGCAATAACAGCGTTCTTGCTGGTTCCGGTAGGGTTGATCTTGTTGCTTGGGGCCTATGGAGTGATGACTCAGAGGTCCTGGGCATGGAATGTCACAGTGGGCGTCCTAGCAATCCTGACAGCTTCGGGCGTGCTGCGCCTGGGCTCAAGTCCGGTGGTCGGAGCAGCGCTCATTGGCGCGGGAGCCGCGGGCTTGGGGTTGTGGTTTCGCAACGACACAAGAGAGTGGTACGGCACGCAGCATTAAAGGAGCAATTCAGCTATGGCAGCAGCAATACAGTCCGCAGTCGATGCAAAGCTAAGACAGGCCGCACTCGATGCGGTGGGGCGTTCACACGAGGCGGCCCCGAGCAATCCGTCTCTTGCCCGCTTAACCGAGCTGGGCACGGAACTATGGCTGGATACCGGCAACTTGGACGAAGCCAAAGGGCTTTGGCATCGAGAATTCACCGCGCTTACAACCAACAACACTCTTGCAAATCAGGTAGTCCAGACCGGAGTGATGGACGAAGTCGCCCGCGAGGCGATTGCGGACATTCGGGCGGACAACCCCTCCATCAGCCTTGACGAGATGGTGATGGAGCTGGGATTCGTAGTGAACTGCCGCATCGCTCTTCGCCTCATCAGTGCATTTGGCGTAAGAGTGAGCGTGGAGCTGCACCCCGCGGTAGCCCACGATGTGGACCGAACGGTGTGGTACGCAGAGCGATATTACGCTATCTGCCCAGAGCGCTTCATTATCAAGATTCCGCTCACGCCTGCCGGCTACTGCTCGGTGGCAAAAGTTCGCCGATCCGGCATGCCGGTCAACTACACGCTCGGCTTCTCGGCTCGGCAGAATCTTCTCGCTGCTCTGGTGTCGGATCCTTCGTATTGCAACGTGTTCTTGGGCAGGCTCAACGCCGTCATTGCGGACAACGACCTTGGCGACGGGAAGAATGTGGGTGAGCGGGCAAGCATGACCACGCAGCGAGCGCTGCGGGCGGCACGTGCAGATGGCAGGACGGGCACGCACCTCATCGCGGCTTCAATGCGGTCTGCCGCACAGGTTGTGGACTTGGCCGGCACGGACGTCTATACGGTGCCGCCGAAGGCGGCAGCAGCATTCATGGCGGATACACCGGCGGTGGATACCCTGACGTCTCGCGTTGACTCGCAGTTTGCTGTGAGCGCGGCAGACAGTCCGACGTGGGGCTCCCTTGGCGTTCTGTGGGAGCTGTCGGACTCGTTTCGCAGCCTATGTGACGACCTTGCGTCACGAGGCGGTCACACCCTCACTCCCGAGGACATTGTCGAGGCCGACCGTTCGTTCGGCACAAGGCTGTTTCACCAGTGGAGCCCCGAGGATTACGCGCGCATTCGTGC
>VFKD01000439.1 GCA_009885735.1 bacterium | reverse complement strand
TATATCGCTCGCCACGCACCACGAGGACGATCACGGCGAGCATGCGGCTGCACACGGGCACGGAGCCGAGCCCGTCGCGGCGCATCACTAAAGACCAATCGGCATCACTTCAAACCGGACGCATAAGATACTTTAGGAGGCTTCTCACATGATTTACTTTGGACTTCTCGCACTGGCAGTCGGTCTTGGATTGCCGATCGCCGTCATCGGCGGTGGATTGGGGCAGGGGCGTGCAGCAGCAGCAGCGCTCGAGGGTATGGCTCGCCAGCCCGAGGTGATGGGCAAGATTCAGACCGCCATGATCCTCGCTCTGGCGTTTATCGAGTCGCTCGTGATCTTCACCTTCGTCTTCCTGTTTCTGATGAAGGGCATGCTCCCGGCCGACCCGGCGGCTGTTCTGGAAGCAATCAAGGGCGGCGCCAAGTAGGACGCTGCAGGATGCGTCTGCTTGTCGTGTCGCAATTGGTCGAACAATGGTTCGACCGAGCTAGTCATCTCGTCCGCAGTACTTGCCTTGCGGGCGATCTCGCCGCTTGGCAGACCAAGCGGCGTTTCGGCGGGAGCTAATGAAGGATCTTCTGGACAGCCTCAAAATCGATCCAATGGTCTTGGGCCTGAACATCGTCCTTTTTTTGGCGGTGGTCATCATCTTGGATCGCCTCTTCTGGAAGCCGATGATGCGGCATCTGGACGGGCGCAAGGACCGGATATCGGACGCCTACCGCACCGTGGACGAGACCCGCAAAGAGATGGAGCGGCTGCGGACAGACTACCAGGCTCGCCTGACCGAGATTGAGGCCGAGGCGAGAGGGCGCATTCAGGAGACCGTGCGAGACGCTCAGCATCAAAGAGAGCAGATGGTTGCAGAGGCTCGCGCCCAGGCCGAGCGCGTGCTGGCCGAAAGCGCTCACGAGATTGAGCGCGAACAGGCTCAGACAGCGGTGACCATTCGCGGCGGCTTGTCCAAGGTGGCGGCTGGAGCGCTTGCTTCTGTTATCGGCATCCCGGCGAATGCAGTGCAGCTTCAGCTAGTCGAGGAACACATCGCCAAGAAATCCGGCCGGTCGTAGCAAGGACCTTACGATGACCTTTCAGATTCCGTTTCAGTTTCACCCGCCGCCAGGCGTAGCGCTGGGCCAATGGATCACCATTCTGGTCGTGGGGTTTGTGCTCATAGCGTTCGCCTTTGTGAAGTTCGTGGTCCCGATGATCACCGTTCACCTGGTGGAGAGGCGCGAGGAGATTACCGAGGCGTCTGCGCAGGTAGAGAGCACGCTGCAAGAGACAGGCCAGCTCCGTGCGGACTATCAGAAGCGGCTCGAGCGCATTGAGGATGAGACCGAAGCTCGAATGGCGGAGGCCGTGAGAGAGGCAAATCAGCTTCGCGACACAATCCTTGCGGAGGGCCGCGAGCTTGCCGAGGGAATCCTTCGGCGCAGCCGCGATGAAGCCGCTCGCGAGCGGGCAAAGGCGCTGGTTCGCCTGCGCATACAATATGCCGAGGACGTGGTGGCGGCTGCTGCCTACGCCGCATCGCGCTCCATGGATGCGTCGTCGCAGGAGCGATTGGTACGAGAATTTAGCGTCTCTGTAAGGAGCGCATCTTGAGCAGTACAGCCGACCTTCGAGTTGCCAAGCGATATGCTACGGCGCTCTTCAACACGTCGACAGATGCCGGATCTACTTCAGCAGTTCAGTCCAGCCTACAGGCGCTGCTCTCTCTCTGGGACCAGACTCCGGCGCTGCGCACTATGATGACCAGCCCGCTCATTCCTACAGAGCAGAAACAGGCGGTTGTGGGCAAGATATTCGACGGGACCGTAGACAGCCTTACGGCGTCGTTCCTTACGATGCTGGTCGCTAAGCGTCGCGAGGAGATACTCCCTGCGGTATGCGAGGAGTTCTCCCGTCAGGCAGACGCCGCCCAGGGGCTGGTGCGCGCCACCGCTTCGGTTGCTGCGCCAATCTCAGCGGCAATGCAAGCGGAACTGACCGCAAGCCTGGAAGCGAGAAGCGGCAAGAAGGTTGAGCTGAAGGTTGCGGTCGACCCTGGGCTCATCGGCGGGGTTGTAGTGCGGATGCAGGATTCGGTGATAGACGGCAGCGTTCGAGGTGCGCTTGAACGGCTGCGTGAGAGGCTCTTGCTGGAAAGCGCTTGATAAGGACGGTATCGATGTCTATCCGCTGCGCAATGAGGCGTGTTGCCGCGCTTCGCAGGTTACTCGGGTTAGGGTTATCTACTGCCGCACTTGTGATGGCAATGACCACCTCGGGTTGCGGAGAGCCGGACTTTAGCTCTGACGGGGACGATGGCTCGGTCGAAATACCGGACGCCGGAGTTGCAGGGCCGGACCCGGACAATGTAGCCAGTCCGACGGCCGCAGGCCCCTCCGAGGCGGAGATTCTGGCAGCGCACGACCTCTTTCCACACGCATCGGGCTCATCGTGGGTAATGGAGCAGACTTCTGGTACCGAGAAACATCGACTTGAGTTTACGAGCCTTGGCGAACGGGACCTTACGGACTCGAAGATGTATTTTGTGGAGCTAAAGGTAGACGGTGTTGTTCTGCAGACAGAAGGGTACACGGCGGACAAGACAGGTGTTTCTCGAGTAGCCTCGGGAATCGACGGCTCGCACCGAATTGACCCACCCATGCCAATGGCGAGTGCGCCGCTGGTTCCAGGAACATCCTGGACGTGGACGGGGACAATTGCAGAAGGCTCGAAGGAGACCTCTGCCGAGGCGGCCTCGACCCTGGCAGCGCCGGAAGAGGTATCCGTTCCAGCCGGCAAATACCTTGCCTATAGGCTGAAGCAGACGTTCACGATTAAGGCGGCTAGCGCGGCGGAATCGGACGCAGTGGTCGAAAGCGAACTCTGGCTTGCTCCCAAGGTGGGATTGGTCAAGCAGATCACAGACGATGGAGTAACCAAGAGCACCTCGGTGCTCGTGAAGTACAACCCGGGCAGCAAGGTGCCTTAGCTGGTTGCGAGAGTCGTTGACTTTGTAGGGACGCCGCGTGCTGAGTCCAAAGCTAGTGAATAGTGCAGATTAGGTCAGTCCCTCAAACCCTGACAATTGTAATAGAGACCATGGCGACCACTCCGCGCAAACACTGCGTTGTGGGTCGGCGCGGACCAATGGAGCGAGAATAGTGGCAATTCGACCGGAAGAGATAACCGCAATCCTCGAGCGCGAGCTCAAGTCGTTTCAGAATCGCATCGAGGAAGTCGGAGTTGGAACGGTGCTGCAGGTAGGCGACGGAATTGCACGCATCTTCGGCCTGCAGGAATGCATGGTAGGGGAGATGCTTGAATTCCTAGACGAGAAGGGCAACCCAATCGTAGATGCTGGGGGCAACCTCGTTCGAGCCATCGCACTCAACCTGGAAGAGGAGAATGTCGGCGCGGTTATTCTGGGACCGGACACCGGCATTCGCGAAGGAACCACTGTTCGCCGCACCAGCAACATTATCTCGGTACCCGTCGGTCCGGCGCTCATTGGCCGAGTCGTGAACGCTGTCGGCGACCCAATCGACGGCAAGGGGCCTGTTGTGGCCGAGGAACGCCGCTACACCGAGGCGAATGCACCCGGCGTGGTGGATCGCCAGCCGGTTAAAGAGCCGCTGCAGACCGGACTCAAGGCGGTGGACGCGATGATCCCCATTGGCCGAGGACAACGCGAGCTGATTATCGGCGACCGCGGAACGGGCAAGACGGCTGTTGCCATCGACACGATCATCAACCAGAAGGGCACGGGGGTTATCTGCATCTATGTGGCAATCGGTCAGAAGCAGTCGACCGTGGCAAACGTGGTGCGCACTCTCACGGAGCACGGCGCGATGGACTTCACCATCGTTGTGTCGGCATCCGCATCGGATCCCGCGCCGATGCAGTTCATCGCTCCCTACTGCGGAGTGACGATGGGCGAGTACTTCCGAGACAATGGCGGGCACGCTCTGTGCGTCTATGATGACCTTAGCAAGCACGCCGTTGCCTACCGGCAGATGTCGCTCCTGCTGCGACGGCCTCCAGGCCGGGAAGCCTATCCCGGCGACGTCTTCTATCTCCACAGCCGCCTGCTGGAGCGAGCCGCGAAGCTGCGCGAGAGTTTCATCATCGTCGCCACCTCTGCTCCTAAGGACACCAAGGTCGGCGCCGACGCGAAGGTCTATCCGGGCGAAGAGGGCAGGCACCACGCAGTTGAGGCGCTCGCCTCAATGCCCGGTAAGGAGAACCTTGAGATTCGCCGCAAACCGGATACGGGCGGCAGCCTCACCGCGCTCCCCATCATCGAGACGCAGGCGAGCGACGTGTCGGCCTATATTCCGACCAATGTGATCTCCATCACGGATGGCCAGATATTCTTGGAGAGCGACCTCTTCTATTCGGGAATTCGACCGGCCATCAACGTGGGTATCTCGGTCTCTCGCGTGGGTGGAAACGCCCAGATCAAAGCCATGAAGGGTGTCGCGGGCCGTCTGCGACTCGACTTGGCGCAATACCGGGAAGTGCAGGCGTTCGCACAGTTTGCGTCCGACCTCGACCGAGCGACGCAGGCACAGCTTCAGCGCGGAGCACGAATGGTTCGCCTTCTCGTGCAGCCGCAATACCGTCCCATGCCGGTGGAGCAGCAGGTGATCTCGGTCTTCGCAGGCTTCAATGGCTACTTGGACGATGTGTCGGTCAATTCAGTGGGCAAGTTCGAGACGGAGCTGCTCGAGTTCATGGCCGCCAAGTATCCAGACGTAGCCGAGACCGTTCGCCTCACTGGAGCCTTGAACGATGATACGACGGCGACACTCCGCAAGGCCATCGTGGAGTTCAAGGCGAGCTTCAAAGAGTAGAGCCCTGAGTCGCTTGCTGAACTGATAGATTGCATGATGCTGCGGGGCACGGAGTTTTCCGCGCCCCGTTTGCCTTTGGTCCGAGTCAGAGCATTGCAGTCGCGCTCAGGCTATCCCCGCGATCATGCGTGATTGCAGCCGAAGTCCTCGCCACGCACCGCTCTGCAGCTCCGATTGCTTGAATTCGATGCTGCGCCTTGGTATATTGCCCCCTCGTGATGATGGCCGAGTGGAGTCGTGCGATGGCGAGCAGTTTAGGTTGCCTAGGATCGCCCGGAGGCTCCAGTGACGGCACCGTGCTTCTCTGCACGCTCCACCTCCCGTCGAGGTTCGGCTCCTGTGCCGAACAGCATTGGGCTGGGGGCCTGAAGCGTGTGGTACCGCGCCCGTGGTAGAATCGGATCGGGCATGAAGACTCGCTGGAATGAAGGAGAGGTATCCACGGTCCCAGCGTGATTTCAAGGGGGAAGTTCTATGTCTGTGCGACTATCCAGTCCACCAATTGACGAGGCCGCTCTCAAGGAGCGATTTGGAAAGCTTGCGGCACAATGGCGCGAGGAGACGAAGTATTTGTCGTCCAGCACAGCCATTGTGATGCACCCTTCCTATCAGGAGATCATCGGCATGGGACCAGCCGCGCTTCCGTTCATATTCCGGGAATTGAAGCGGGAGTCGGATCACTGGTATTGGGCTTTGAAGTCTATCACCGGAGCAGATCCGGTGCCGGAGGAGTACAAAGGGCAGCACATCAAGATGCGCGAAGCCTGGCTGCAGTGGGCACAGGAGCATTGCTACCAGTAGTGAGTGCAGCGCTAGAGTCAGTATTTCCGAATATGGTCCGTAGTAGTTACGAGGTAACCAGTCCGGCCACGGACAGCTACAACTGCATTGCGTGGGCAGCAGGAGTTACGCACCAGTGGCGGTGGCCCGATCCGCGCGGCGACGAGTATTGGCCCGTCGATGCTCCCCGTATCGCAACGCTTGAAGCTTTTGTTCTTGCCTTTCAGTCCGTGGGCTACACATTATCTACAGAAGCTGAATTGGAATCGAGTTTCGAGAAAGTCGCAATCTTTGTGGGCTTGGATGCTGTGCCAGCACATGCCGCCAGGCAGCTTGGGTCGGGGACGTGGACGAGCAAGCTTGGTGTACAAGTGGACATAATGCATGGGACACTCGAATGCATGGAAGGTGATCTGTATGTCAGTGTGGTTCAGATTAAGAAGCGCCCGTGGCGGGTGACCTAATGCTTGCTGTGGTCTGAGACGGAGGAGCAGTTCCGAATGGTTCAGTTTTAAGTGGGATGGGCAGGAAGAGCACTGGATGCCGGCGGAGGCGTGTGATCTGGTGCAGTAGGGAATTTCCCTTGATGAGATCTGTATTAGCCGAACCTGGTCATCCGGCAGCCGATTGGTGCTGCCGTACACGAACTGGAAGGTAACTCATGACTCCGATCCTCGTGCTAAGTTCGTTGCTAGCCACTCTTGTGGCGCCGACTAGTCCGGCATGTCAACCCGATGACAAGTTCATCCAGAGTTGCTGCACAAGCTCTGCCCGCAGCCAACCTCAAGACCCGAACGTCGCTAAGGCATACAAGATTCTACATGACGTTTGGCAGGCCTCGGAGCAAACGTCATACTATGCCCGCATGAGTCTGCCGGTCGAACTTGCGCCCTACCATCCAGATCTGCTTCTCAAGCTCGCTGCAGGCAAGGACAGCACGGTTCACGACCACGTGTTGATGGGCGCAATCGCGGCACTCGCGGAGGCAAATCCCGCTCTCGCCGGGACGTGGGGGCCAAGTCAGCTCGCCAAGATTCAGGGGTCACAAGAGTATTGTATCGCCGCCGCGGCCGTCGGTTTGTCCCTTGCAGCCAAGGACCGCGAGGCGGCATCTCGAGTGTTCTTAAGCGCCATGGAACGCTCGAAGGTCCCGCAGGCCGAGTCGACCGTCCCGCCAGGTTTTGTGAAGGTGATGCTGGCTGTCCTCTCTGCAAAGTTGAAGCTGCCGAACACGGAGGGGCTGCTGGCCGAGGCTGTCGCCGAAGCCAAGAAGACGGGCGACCAGGCAGATGACCTCATTACTGCGTTCGCGGGGTTCATGGGCAAGTCGAGCCCCGTGCTGGCCTCGAAGACAGCAGCAGGGCTTTCGGTGGCCAATCGACTTCGAGCCCTGACGAGCGCTATTCCGCTCGTGGCCCAATACGATTTGGCAGCCGCCCAGGCGATGCTTGATGAGCTCGGCAAGCTGGACGATGCCGGACACGCTCACGGCCATGCTGCCAAGTATGTGGTTTCGGCCTTGGGCAAGACAGACCCAGATGCGGCCCTCAAGGTTGCCCGCACGGTGTTGAGCGCAATGGAGAGGCCGATGGCCCTGGCGCTGGCCGCAATGTGGCGCAAGGAGGATGCGGCAGCCGTGTTTCGGGAAGCGGTGGCCTTGGTCGCAGCTGGGGACGCGGCGCCGGCCAGGATTGCACGAATTGCGGCCATCGCGTTCGACAAGGACCAGGACCTGGGCAAGGAGCTCTTTGCGGAGGCTCGAAAGCAGCTGGATCCTGCAGGTTCCGGCGGAAGGTCGAGATGCGAGTTCGCCTTCTTCTACGCTCGCGTGGACCCTATGGAAGCCGGTCGCCTGGCAGAAGAGGAGCTTCTTGCACGGCAGAAGGATGTCGCTGGCCTCAACAAGGGCTGGAACCTGTTGGTTCCATGTCTTGCATTGGCGGCTGTGAACATCGACCGTGCGCTTGAGGTTGCGAGGACTATTCCAGGCGACGCCGGATTCGATGGCCAGCGCAAGATAGCGCAGTACATTCTGGCGCAGGTTTCGGTTCGCAAGTCGATGCCGTTCGACCGATGGTGCGCCTCGGATTCTTGGATTCCGGGCACTCCCTCAGGGTGGTAGGCGGAGTTCATTCACGGCCGCAACCGGCATACCAGATTGGCCATAGTGGAATTGTGTAGTGGTACAATCGAGTTGCGAACAGTCCAGTTATACCCGGGAATCTAATGCGGCAACGTGGGGGCCTAAAGTGATCTCGAGAGAGACAATTCAGGAAGCAGTGGCGATTTTGATTCGCGAGGCGCGGCCGGAACAGGTGATTCTGTTCGGATCCTACGCACGCGGCGAAGCGGGGCCAGACTCTGACCTTGACCTGCTGGTGATCGAAAAAGTAGTGGCAAGTCAACACGCTGAGATGGCCCGCCTGCGTCGAGCACTAAGCCCTCTGCGAATACCGGTGGACCTGCTAGTGACCGATTCGAAGCGGGTCGCCTCGTCTTGGGCCGACTTTCCAGGCTCCTATCTCTACGATGCGCTTCGCGAAGGAGAAGTCCTCTATGCCGTGGACGGAGCAGGCAAACCTGCTGCTGCGTAACGCGCGTCATGACACCATTATTGTTGTTCGCACAACTACGGACTTTGAGATTGCCGAAGCGATCGTTGGGTTTCACGTGCAGCAGGCGTGTGAGAAGTGCATGAAGGCTGTTCTCTGCGCGCGAGGCGTTGCCTGCCGGCGCACTCACGACCTCCAAGAACTCCATGACTTGTTGATTGACGCTGCAGTCAACTTGCCGGTCGAGTTGGTTGAACTGGTGGCATGGTCGCCGTTCTCAGCGGTATACCGATATGAAGATTGGAGCGAATCAGGTCCGCTTGACCGCATTCGCGCACATGAACTGGTCCAAGCAGCGATCACTTGGGCGAACGCAGGAGTGCGGTAGTCCGGCAGGTACCGGCGTGCACTGCAGAACCGCCGCGTTGCCCGATGGCGTACGGCCACGCTACAGGTCCATGAGCGTGCCTGCTGTGCGTTCGGATCTGGCCTCCTCGATCAGGAAATCGAGCTTCCCGGCGCTCGCATCGCGTGCGATCTGCCCGTCCCAAACGCGCTCCTGATAGGCGGCAAACCACGCAGCGAAACGCTTGAGTTCACGGTCATCCAGTTTAGTTACGGCCTGCTCTAGGGTCCTTATGCGATCACTCATGCTCTTATTATATCCAATCTACGTCTTCCTCCTCACCTTCACCGGGAAGGGCGGCGGCTGGGGCTTGGTGATCGGTTCCTTGGCGAGCTTGGCCTTTAGATAGGCGATGGCGCGGTCGAGTTGTGGATCGCCGCCGGCCAGCACCGCGGCAGGGTCCTGTTCAATCTCCTCGTTCGGCTTGAACCCAGGCCCCTCCACCACCCACTTGCCATCCATCCAAGCGCCGTAGTTCGGGATGAAGAGCGAGCCGCCGTCCAGCAGCGGATACCCGCCGCCGCTTCCCACGAGCCCGCCCCACGTTCGCTTGCCGAATACTGGTCCCAGCTTGAGCCGCTGAAACATGTCGCTAAACCACTCGGCGTCGGACCCGCTTTTCTCGTCGCATAGGGCGGCAGCATGGCCGTTGAAGGCCCAGCTCTGGCGGCTCCAAGATGCTCCAAACCGAGGCTTGGACCAGCTTACGCTCTTCGAGGCCATCTGTGCCAGCATCATTCCGGAGATGAAGCCGCCTCCGTTGCCGCGCACATCGTAGATCATGGCCGACCGCGCAAGGTTTGGAAAGTACTGCTGGGTGAATGCCTTGAGGCCGTCCTCGCTCATGTTTGGTACGTGCATGTAGCCTATCGCGCCGCCGCTCGCCTTCTCTACGTAGTCTCGGCGCGTGGCAACCCAGTCGGCATAGCGTGCGGAGCCGTCGCTTGCAAGCGGAAGGACCTTTATGGTCCGAGCGCCGTCCAGGCTGGGTTTGTCGTTGATGGCGAGAGTGATGGTTCGGCCCGCCGTTCCCACCAGCATCTCATTGGGGTCGAGGCTAGGCGCCACAGGCTTGCCGCCGATTGCCACAAGGTATTGCCCGACCTTCACATTCATCCCAGGCTCAAGCAGCGGAGAACGGGTGGCCGTGTCAAACTCGGATCCTGGATAGAGCTTTGCGATGCGATAGGCGTTCTGGCCAGGCACTGGCTCCAGGTCCGCTCCAAGCCTGCCAATCCGCGATGATGGAGCGGCATTCGCTCGATTGTCGCCCACCTGGACATACGCGTGTCCTGCATTGAGTTCACCAATCATGGCCGCAAGAACGTCGGCGATATCCCCAGAGTATCCCACCTTGTCCATCTCGGCCGCATACTTCTTGCGTACGGCCTCCCAGTCGACGCCGTGAAGACCCGGATCATAGAAGAAGTCGCGCGCCAGCCTCCATGATTCGTTGAACATCTGGTTCCATTCGGCGGCAGGCTGAACCTCGAGCGTATAGCCTTGTGTTGACACCTTGGCGGCTCCCGGCGCCAGGGCAGTGCCGGAAGCGTCTGCAACTGTCGCCTCCAAACCCGTGACGATGAGCAGCTTCTTGAGGTCGCTGCTCACCTCGTACGAGTCGAGGCCGGAGGTCACCACCGTGTCGGTTTTCTTCTTGAGGTCATAGGCGTGAAGGCGCTTCACGCGCTCTCCGCTTGGCTGCTCTTCCTCGGCTATCCACATCAGCTTTCCGTCGACTGCTCGCAGGAGCGAATAGCGCCCAGCAGGCATCGGCGCTTCAATGACTCTAGCCTGAAGTCCCTCGACCGATACGCGCATCGGTGTGCGAACAGCATCGGGCTTGGCCGGCTCCGCAGGCTTGGGCTCACCCTCCTCGTCAAATGTGGGTGCGAAGGGCGACGGAGTGTCCGCCGAGAGCATGGCGAGCACGACCTTCGTCACCCGATCGAACCCATAGAAGTTGTTCACGCCGTTCACTTGAGGATCGAGCCGACGGTTCGAGAGAAATGCCAGGTACTTGCCGGAAGGGTCGAAGATTGGCGAGGCGGACTGCATCATGCCGGACGATACCTGGTGCCTAGCGCCGGTGGCAATTTCGTAGAGCCACACGGTTTCCAGCCAGTTTGACTCGATGTGCGTGAACGCAAGCCACTTGCTGTCGGGTGAAAACTGGTAGGAGTCGATGGGAGTGTCGTAGCTACCGATGCGGTCCGACTGGTCCGCGACGACCAGTTTGCCGGACGAAACCTCGACGAGCATGATTCTCGACTCACGGTCGCCCACCGCGATCCACTTGCCATCCGGCGACCATCGCGGCGTGAAGAGCGGGCCTCTGTGGTCGATCTTAAGCTGCACAGCCTCGCCGCCTGTAGGAGCAATCCATATCTGTTCCTCGCCGCTGCGGTCCGAGACGAACGCAATTCGCTTGCCATCCGGCGACCAGGCAGCGCGCTGGGCGCGGGCGCCCAGAGTGGAATCGATCGCTCGAACGTCTCCCTGCTCGGTCGGCACGGAGAATATCTGGCCTCGCGCTTCCCAGAGCACGCGCTTGCCGGCGGGTCCGATTGCGGTTGGGCGGCCGGCTTGCGCAAGCGGTGTCCGGCGGCTGCGTGAGTAGAGGTGAGCTCCCGTGAGGGTGAAGGAGAGGTCCACGGCAGTCTTCGCGGCGGGATCCACGAGGGCAATCCCATCGCCGTGCTCCAGAACGATGCGCTTGCCGTCGGTGCTGGGGTATCGAACGGTGAAGTCTGTAAAGGTCGTAACGGGTGTGACGCGCTTGTTGACGGGATCTAGCCTAAAGAGATTGCCCAGGCCCGCCCTTTCGGACACAAAGTAGATGTCCTGTCCCACCCAGACGGGGGTTGTGTCCACACCGACAAAGTCCGTGAGCCGTACAAAGCTCTTCTTTGCGAGGTCTGCAAGCCAGATGTCGTCTGCCTGACCGCCCTCGTAGTGCCACCAGTTCTGCCACTCCGCACTGACGGGTACATAGGCAAGCTTGGACGCATCCGGCGACAGGGCGCCGTGGTCCGCATAGGGCACCTGGAGTTGCCGTGGCGAACCGCCGGTCGCCTTCACGGCGTAGATGCGGTTATCGAAGGGATGTCCACGGCGCGAGCGATAGATCACCTCGGAGCCATCGGGGCTCCAGCCTTGAACGGACACCTGCACATCGAATGTCAACCGCTTCGGAGTACCGCCGACGGACGGCATCACGTAGACTTCCGAGCCCCCATCCAACCCGGCGCGAAAGGCTATCAGCTTACCGTCCGGGCTGAACTTTGGCTCTGTCTCCACAGTTGGCGTAGCGGTGATGCGATAGGCGGTCTTAGCCGAGATCGAGCCTAGCCAGAGGTCGCCCTCGCAGACGAAGACCACACTGTCGGCGTTGATCGACGGCCGCCGCAGGAAGGCGCGCGTGCCTGGCTGGGCCATGGCTGGTACGAGTAGGGACGAAAGGGACACCAGGGACAGCAGGGACAAGGCAGGCTGAAGTCTCATGACCATGCCGCCCTAATCGGCAGCTGGGCGCGGGACCGGCGGCATCTCCGCAGTGCCAAGGCAGTAGTCCAGAATCCACGGCCACTCGCCATAGCCCCAATACGGACTGATGTGGCCGGCATCCTGAAGCAGGTGGATGGGGATATTCAAGCGGTCTGCATACGCCTTCGACTGCTCGAAGGTGGCATAGTCGTCGTCGTTGCTCGCAATGATGTGCGTCTCGGCTGCCGCGCGTGCGATGGCCTCGGCATTCATGGGAGGAGCAAAGAACCCTGGCACTCCCGGCGGAGCATCGGTTGGAGGAATATCCGGCATCACGTAGGGAGGAGCAACGAGAAGCACACGCGTGGCGAGCTGCTCGGTGGCTGCGGTGGCGTAGTGCAGCCAGTTGATTGCGCCCAAGCTGTGGCACACCACGGTGAGACTGGACCTATCTGGAATGGCCCTAATCGCATCATGAAGCGTTGTCAGCCATGCCGCAGGGCAAGGCGATGTTGGCGTGGGCATTTTCGGGTAGTACACCTCGGCGCCGGCTGAGGTGAGGCCAGCAAAGAGATGCTCCTGCCAGTGTGCCGGCTTGTTTCCGCCCCATCCGTGCAGAATAAGCACGGGTCCGCTGCTGTTCATTGTGTATATCTCCTGAATTGGTGTGGTGTTGTTTGAGACGGAGTATGTTTAGCGGTGATTCACGGTATCTCGGTGGAGTGCGTAGGTCCTACAGATCGGCTATCTTGATGGCACGTCCTTCTGCCGCACTCCTGTCGAGCGCAAAGCAGACCTCGTGGGTCTTGGCGGCGTCGTCAAGGCCGATAGGGGAGTCTGTGCCCGACATGATGCAATCTACAAAGTGGTTGATCTCGCCCACGAATGGGTGATGCGCCACATCACCGCTGTCAGGCCGTATGGTAGGTACCTCTACCCAGTCGGTCTGGCCAGCGAAGAACTCCTTCGCGTAGATGCGATTGTCCCGAATTGTGCCCTTGTCTCCCAGAATGTCAATGTTGAACGCATAGGGCGACTGCACGTCAAAAACCGACGAGACCTTACCAATTGCTCCGCTGGCGAATTTCACTATGCCGATCACATTGGTGGGGTACTCATAGTCCATGTTGAGCTGGTTCGAGTAGGCCGACACTTCGACAACGTCGTCCTTGACAAACATTCGCAGCGCGTCGACTGCGTGGCACCCGGCCGATAGGAAGGTGCTTCCAGCGATATCCTTCTTGGTGTTCCAGGCATACTGACCATACTGCGGCCCGATGTTGTGCCAATAGTCCACCTCCGCATAGAAGACCTTGCCGATTGCACCTTCCTGCAGCATACGGTTGATCCACATGAACTGCGGATTCCAGTGTAGCACGAAGCTCACAACCGTCTTGACTCCGGCCTCGCTGACTGCCTGCTGCATTGCGCGAAGGTCCGCAATGTTATTGGCCACGGCCTTCTCGATAAGGACGTGCTTTCCCGCCTTCGCTGCGGCAATGGTCTCGGCGGAGTGTTGGTTCGGCGGGGTGCAAAGCGAGACCGCATCGACGCGCGGATCGGCCAGAAGCGACTGCAGGTCCGGATGCACCGTCGCATTGTCGAGCCCAAATTCCGCCGCTTTGGAGGCAGCGCTGTCCCGGCTCCTGCTGGAGATTGCGATTACCTCGGTGTGATGGTTCTTCGCATACGCCTTAATGTGCTCCCCAGAGACCCATCCCGCTCCGTGGATACCTATGCCTAGAGTACTCAAGTCTGTCTCCATGCCTCGGCCGGCTGCCGAGATCGTTAGTCGGTCGTTCGTGGAGTGGAGTTCGAGATGCGCCGAGGCGATCCCTTCGGGTTTCGCGCACCTAGCCCGATCAATTCATGTGGAGAGTAGAAGTGTTTTGCCCATGGGCCAATCAGACAAAGTGCGGATCAGTTGATGTGAGAGTTGCGGGCTCGACTGGCTATGGTCGTGCAGTGCTCCAGTGAGCTGTGCGTGCGTGCGGTGGGACTTCGACGATGGCAAACGGTTATCGAGCACGCCTGTGTACTCCTTCAGCGGCTGCGGCAAGACGGCCATACTCGCCGCCGTCATCGCGTGGCTTCGCGTTGCTCGCGGCGTTGATTAGTTCGTACTGCTGCGCCCAGACCTCATTGTGCGGGACCGGCTGGAGGACGGTTTTCAGGGGAGCAAGGTCTTCAAAGGCCGTGACCTCATCCCGGCTTGGGCGGGCTGGGCGAAAGATCTAGACTAACGATGCTTGGCAGCGGCAAAGCCGGGGCATGGTCGAGCCTCCTCAGCGCGAGCAACGGGCGAAGGGGCAGCCGGCCACACCGTCAATCCCTACTATTCCAGCAGACCGCCGCTGGGATGCGATACTGCTGAAGGCTCCGGCAATCGTGGACATGGCCAAAGAGGAGATGGACGGCTACTACAACGACCGAAGCGAGACATGGCAGGACGGCGAGAGAGTAGAAGCGCTTCAAGCACGGATGGAGGCACTAGTT
>VFKD01000735.1 GCA_009885735.1 bacterium | reverse complement strand
GGCAGGGCATTCTCCGCCCTCCTCGACACTCCTGGCAAGAGATCCGCCCTCGTCAGAATCACTGGTGAATCCCCTACGCTGTCGGAACCCAACCTGTACGTAGCGGTCGCCCAGGCGGTGGGCAAGGGCGACAAACTCGAGCAGGTGATCCAGCATGGAACCGAGATCGGCGCCTCGGAATTCATACCGTTGGTAACGGAGCGCACGACGTTCCGGCTGAGCGCGGTTGCGGGGGAGGAGAAACGCGAACGATGGCAGCGCGTGGCCAAGGGAGCTGCCGAGCAGTGCGGGAGATGCCGAGTTCCGGGCGTTCGCGCAGCGTTCCCATTCTCCGGTCTGCTTGCTCTCGCGGCAGAATTCGATAAAGCCCTGCTTCTTCAACCTGAGTGCCGGGATCTCGAAAAAAGCGCCAGCGGTGACGCTGGACGAGTCCTGCTCATCGTGGGTCCTGAGGGTGGTTTCTCGGCTGCCGAGCGCGAGAGTGCTGCGGCTGCTGGTGTACAAGAGGTGAGCGTTGGACGGTATGTCCTGCGGACCGAGACAGCAGCGCTTGCCGCCCTTGCGCGGCTGGTCTCCTCGGAGAAATAGCTAGGCAGCGCGGTGAAGCGGCGTCTTCAACGGGTCAAGGCAATGGATGCCCACGCCATTTAGGTCGCCGTGGTATGATCTATCCAGACGATGTTGTTGCACGCGACCACACTGGAGGTGAGACGATGGCAAAGCGAGGAGCAGTTCACGAGGATCCGGAGACTCAGGCTGTGCCGGACCGGCCAGACAAGGCAGCAGCCGACTCTCAACCCGGGCTGGGCGACAACCACCCACTCAACGACATCATTGGTACACATGAGGGACCGGTCTGGGACAGGGTTCTGAAGAGTATCAAACGAAATCGACTGCGTGACGACAGGGCCTATGCAAGAAGCTTGGATGAGGATGTACCTTCTTGACACAGACACGGTCAGCAACTTGCTTGAGGTTAGGCGTACGGCCTCGACGTTGCGCGATCGAGTCCTAGAGGAGCCCCTTGATGATCTTGCGATCTGTATTGTAACCGTGGAGGAAGTGCTGCGTGGCGTTCTGGATACCCTTCGTCGGTCTCAGATGAGGAAGCAGCATATCGTCGAGGCTTATGAGGAGTTGCGAGTAGTGTACTCTCAACTCTATCGCTTTCACGTTCAGCCATATACCCATGAGGCCGACATTGTGTTTCGTACGCTCCCACCCTCGCTCCTGAGGAACGGTGCTAACGACTGCCGAATCGCGGCCATCGCCCTCGCTCACGGCTACACCGTCGTTACCGCCAACACTCGGCACTTCAGCAAGATTCCAGGTTTGCAGGTCAAGGATTGGACCCTCACCTGACTTGGTGTGCCGTTTAGCGCATACAACACGGTTACATGGGCGTGCCGCAGCCCAACGCTGAACCCGCACGAATCCCATGAGGTATAATCACAGTGTCTAATACCTGCCGCCGCTGCGCTCTCGTTAGTACCTTTGGGCGACGGCGGCTTCTTGTGTGTCTCATTGCGGCGCCAGGCCAATTGGGCCGACAATACCTTGGTGCAGCCGCGCCACTCCACTCGTGAAACCCTACCCCGCAGAGGCGGACATTAATGACAGACTTCCTGCGCAAGTTCTTTGACCGCAACGATAGAGACATCACCAAGTACCGCCTAGTTGTTGAGAAGATTAACGCGCTCGAACTCAGCGTGAAGCCGCTTACGGATGAGCAGCTAAAGCAGAAGACCGATGCCTTTCGCGAGCGTGTCCAGTCCGAGTGGCAGGCGAAGCTCGACCAGATGGAGAAGGAGGGCGTCCTCGCGTCTGAGCGGAAGGACAAGACTCGCAAGGCCCTGGATGAGGTCCTGGACGAGGTTCTGCCAGAGGTATTCGCGGTCGTTCGCGAGGCAGGGCTTCGCACCCTGGGTCAGCGGCACTACGATGTGCAGCTCATTGGCGGCCTCGTTACGCACGATGCGCGCATTGCGGAGCTTCGTACCGGCGAGGGCAAGACCCTCATGGCCACCCTGCCTCTCTATCTGAATGCTCTTGCGGGGCGCGGCGCGCACCTCGTTACCGCGAACGACTACCTCTCAAAGGTCGGCGCCGTGTGGATGGGCCCTATCTACTCCCTGCTCGGCATGTCGGTTGGTATCATCCAGGGCCAGAGCCCGGAAACCGGTGACGAAGGCGGGTCTTATATCTTCGATCTGGACTACGAGGATCCAGATGTTCGCTACACGTATTGCCGGCCCTGCTCTCGACGGGAAGCCTATGCGTGCGACGTCACCTATGGCACGAACAACGAGTTCGGCTTCGACTACCTGCGCGACAATATGGCGTTCGACGCAGACAGCCTTTCCATGCGGGAACTCCACTATGCGATCATCGACGAGGTGGACAGCATCCTCATCGATGAAGCTCGAACCCCTCTCATCATCTCCGGCATGGTGGACCAAGACACACGAAGGTACTACACGGTAGACAGAGTCGTTCGCACCCTTCGTGTAGGCAAGGACGCCCGCACTCAGCAGGAAAAGGACGACCCTGAGCACGACCGCAACAATCCAGACATTCATTATCTGTATGACGAGAAGCAGAAGGCTGTATCGATGACGGATTCCGGCGTCGCCAAGGTCGAGGCGATGATGGGAGTCAACAATCTGGCGGACGACAACGATCTGATGCACTACGTGACGGCCGCGATGAAGGCGCACGCCTGCTTCCGCAAGGACATCGACTACGTGATCAAAGAGGGCGAGATCATCATCGTTGACGAGTTCACGGGCCGCCTGATGTTTGGTCGGCGCTACTCAGATGGTCTGCACCAGGCAATAGAGGCAAAAGAGAACGTCGAGATTAAGAACGAGAGCCAGACGCTCGCAACCATCACATTTCAGAACCTCTTTCGCTTGTATCTGAAGCTCGCGGGAATGACGGGCACTGCCAAGACCGAAGAGGATGAATTTCGCAAGATCTACGGCCTTGATGTGGTGATGGTGCCGACCCACCGCAAGATGGTGAGGATCGACCAAGCGGACATTATCTACAAGGTGGCCGAGCACAAGTTCCGCGGGATCGCTGCGGACATTCTGCGGCTCTATGCCAAGCAGCAGCCTGTCCTTGTGGGAACGCGCAGCATCGAGATGTCCGAGAAGGTCTCGCATCGCATCACCGGCCAGAGTCTGCAGGTGCTCGCCATGGTTTCGGCAATTCGAATGAAGATCGAGACCGACAAGATGGATAAGTCCCGCAAGGAGGCGATAGGCGTGGCCATCAATGCGGATTTGGATACGCTCACTCTCGGCAAGCTGTCGCCTATTGCCAAAGAGCTAGGCATCAACCCTGACCCGCTGCACGACGACAACATTCGCGCGCTGCCGAAGGTCCTCGAGTTTGTTACCGGACGGGAGGTCGCGTCCGACGACGAGACCCTCGACCGCCTTGATGAAGCCCTGGGCCATGGCGTGCCGCACAACATCCTGAATGCAAAGTATCACGAGAAAGAGGCCATTATTATCGCCGAGGCAGGGCGAAAAGCCGCAGTGACGATTGCCACCAACATGGCTGGACGCGGCGTCGACATCCTCCTTGGCGGCAAGCCTAGTACACAGGACCTCAATCCAAGCCAGGCGGAGCTGCTGGCGGAAGCGCCTGACGAGCCTGCAATTGATCCTGAGACAGGCGAGCCCTACCTGCCCGGAGAGGGACCGGAGGTAGAGGCCATCCGCTCGCATCGGCGCGGCGGAAAGCCGGGCTCGGTCCTTGACACTGTGACCACGCTCACGTCTGAGGAGCTTAGCATTGCTTCAAAGGAGGTTTGTGCTCTGGGCGGGCTCTTCATTTTGGGCACAGAGCGACACGAGAGCAGGCGTATCGACAACCAGCTTCGCGGTCGCGCCGGACGTCAGGGCGATCCCGGCGAAAGTCGCTTCTATGTGTCGCTCGAGGACGAGCTCTGGAGGCTCTTCGGAGACCGAGCTAATCACTGGTTGCTGCGCAGCACCTGGCCGGATGAGCAGGCCATGGACGCAGGCATTCTGAGCAAGATGATACAGCGCGCGCAGAAGAAGGTGGAGGAGCATCACTTCGAGATTCGCAAGCACGTCTTGTCCTACGACGACGTGATGAACCGTCAGCGCGAGATCATCTATGCCGAGAGACGCAAGATTCTGGAGGGCACGAACCTTCGCAGCACGATCGTCGGCTTCTTGGAACGCACGATTGACGACGCGATCATCGTATTCTGCCCGGAGTCTGAGCAGCCGCAGAACTGGCCGCTAGACGAACTTTACGATGGCCTCGGGGAGTACTTCCCCATCAGCGCCCATGCGCAATTGAGCGACCTGACCGGCAAATCTCGGGCGGAACTGAAGACGTACTTGTCCGGCCTCATCACGACTGCGTATGAGGACAAAGAGCGCGAGGTTGCCGAGATTACCGGCAGCATGGATGCCTTGCGGGGTCTCGAGCAGCACGTCGCCCTGCGCGCAACCAACAACAAGTGGATGGAGCACCTCGCCAATATGGACTACCTGCGTGAAGGAATTGGCCTGCGCGGATACGCTCAGCAAGACCCTCTGATCTACTACAACAAAGAGGGCTTCGAGATGTTCGAAACGATGCAGCACTCGATTCAGGACGAGATCGCGCGCGTCATGTTTCACATTCAGTTTGCACCGCAGGAGGAGGAGCCGCCTCCTCCGCGCCGCGAATACAACTCGCTCACGAGCCTAACCGACGGCGGTGGCACGGCAGGTCCTCGCCAAAGTGCGTCGCCTGCAGGGCGAAAGTTAGGGAGAAACGATCCGTGCCACTGCGGCAGCGGCAAGAAGTACAAGCTCTGCCACTATCCGAACTAGGATGCATAGGTTTTGGTATACTTGAGTTCGTGTGTGGAGGCGACGAATGCTATCGCGTTATGAAGAGCTTGAGGGTTCTGTCGAGGAGGTCTGCGAACAGTTGGGAGCATATATGGGGAAGCGCGTACGGGTGACAGTGCTTGCCGTCACCGAGCGCGTTGACCAGGACGAATCCCACTGTGATTTGGCAGAGGATCTGTTCGCACGGTTTGCGCAGGCGCCTGCCTCAGAGCGCGCCAAGGTGCCGATCGACTTGGCCGACAATCTGGACCACTACATCTACCGGCAGCCAAGCCGATAGCGAGAGGCACGCATTAGTAACCGACGTGTGCGTTGAGTCTGTTTCAGCTTGGTCCCGAGCGCCTAAGTCTTGATCCTGGGTGCTGGCAGTGGGTCAAGCTGGCGTTTCACCATCTCCCGAAGCACGCCCAACTCCACGAGCTTCAAGCCATCGGACATTGGAGCGGGACTCACGACTGTTGAAGTCTTTGGCGGCAGCACGGTCATCGACGTTACAGTGACGCACGACTTGTCGCGGACCGTACTCACGTGGAGCCTGCCGATGCCGGAGTGTTGGATGATGTAGGACCGTGATGCTTGGCCCTTGGCAAGGAACAAGACCACCGTCTCCCCAACGACAGCGCTGGAGCTGTCGCAAGTCCACCAGGGCGTGGCGAGAAACTCGACGCTCTTGGATTTCGCTCCCTTCCAGACCTCGATTACGGTCGCCTGGGCATAGCTCGTCGGACCTGTGCTCAAGGATATCACCTTCGCCAGGACAATCATCTCACTGCAGGTCACGAGTTTGTCGAATTCCAGGGACCCAACCTTCGCAACTGCAAGTGCAACGGCGGAAGCAATCATGTACGCAGTGACGACTGCTGCGAGCGTGGCTCGCCAACGGATCAAGCTTCGTCTAGTCGCTGTTCCTCGATAAGTCATCGTCGTCCTCCGGTCCGATCTTGTTAGCAATGCCTATCCGTCTGCACTAGTTTCTGGCTGTCACGTAGCCCTTCAGTTCAATGGAATAAACCCCATAAGAGCGGTCCTTCATGGGCCCAACGAGGTCGATGGAACACTTCTCAGCTAAGGCCGGCGATAGTTGGAACGACACGACCCATACGCCATCTTTGCTTGTCGTTGTTTGGAGGGTCGCCGCTACTATGGGCCTTCCTGGTCCTATTCTCATCCTCACGCCTGTGATGTCCTTGAGCTTTCCAGTTCTGGGAATCTCCATTCGTACAAGCACAGCCTCCGCATCTACGCGCTCAGCGACGAGCTTGTAGTCTAGCCCCAACTTGGCTTGGGTCTCTTTCGTGACGATCACAACTATTCCCAAGGCGAAGGCGCTCTGGATGCACGTACACAACATCAGCATGATTGCGGTCGAGACGAATCTTCTTGACATGTCGTTCTCCCTATTCCCAGAAGTAGTGCCATGCGTAGGTTAGCACAGCGTCTTTTCCAGGCTCGACGCGCGCCTTCCAGGTGAATTTCGCAAGGCCGTTTAGGCTGTTGAACCAGTTCGGCAGGTTGTACCAGCTCCACCACTGCGCCCGCAGGGAGATTGGCTGGTCTTCATCGTCGTCACCCAACAGGCTGAGCATCGTAGCCGTGCCGTTCGGCTCTGCCTTGCCTGCGTGGCCAAGCACGTAGCGGCTTACTTCTACATCTATGGGAGTGGCAACAGAGCTTTTCAGAGTGATGGTTCCGCCCAGGTCGATGCGTCCATAGCTGTGGGTCTGGAAGGTAGCCGCGTTCGGAGTTCTGCCGGTTTCCTTCTCGACCCTTTTGACTACCACGTCGATCGCAGTCGTCAGGTCCACGTCGCACGAGTTGCCCGGTGAGGTGTAGGTCATCAGGCCCTGAGACAGCACGTCATCACCCTTCATCAGAAGGACCGGTGCGGTTGTGAAAGGCATTTTCGACGTGTTTGTGAAACGCAGTTTGTGGTGAACTCGCGCGGCGCGCAGCATCTTGGCTACCTCTGTCTGCTGCTGCTGG
This sequence comes from bacterium, assembly GCA_009885735.1. Classification (GTDB taxonomy): domain Bacteria; phylum Armatimonadota; class Chthonomonadetes; order Chthonomonadales; family CAJBBX01; genus VFKD01. The sequence continues at coordinate 1,350 of VFKD01000735.1, read as the reverse complement.
TTGAATGACGCAGTGACCTGCATAGGCGGTGCAATGGGAATGTCGAGCGTGTAGACGTCCCTATACGTCACGTCGAATTCGGCGACGGGCAGCGACATGCGCTCGCCCTTCTTCAGCGTCACATGCTTCACCGCGAACACGAAGAGGTCCTCGGACTTGGCGCTGCCCTCTACCTCCGGGCCCTGTGGCCGTCCTGCATTGTTGCCGTCGCGGGCCTCGCCAAAGCGGGCCTGGGTCATAATGGAGTTGGAAAGAGCCCCTCCCATTCCTCCGCCAAATCCGCCTGGACCATTTGCGTAGGCCACAGCCGCCATGGTCTGCTGAAGTGCAATCGGATCCTGTTGATCCGCGAAGGCGAAGCTGGGTACTCCAATCACCAGGTTTACCGCGACGTCATTGAGGTCCGTAAGGTCGTTGATGAGCGTGGCTCGAAGCATCACGTGCGCCTTGCCTGCCCCATCAATTCGCACCTTATAGCTCGGAATCCAGCGCACGCCGCGCTGAACATAGACCATTCCAACCTCAGCCTGCTTTGCCGGCTTGTTGTCCGGCCATTCCAGCTTCATCGTGAGGAGGTTTCGGAACTCCTCGGTTGTTACCGAGCCACGATTTGGCTGCTTGAATGTGACATCGCCAATTCGATCTATCGGAGTAACGTAGGTGCCCTCCGCCATTTTCAGCACGAGGATAGCTCCCTTCTCCGGCAGTTTGTCTCCTCCACCTGGAGGGCTTGTGGCCTCGAGCTCCTGTCCTGAGCGTACCGGAACAGCGACAATCGTGCCGGAGCGGATGATGCCGTCGCCACCCCGAAACGTGATCTCAGCTCCAACGTTCGACTCGAGCAGTTCACGAACTCCAAGCGCCGTGCGGGTTACCTGAATTCTGCGCTGGCCCGCCGTGACAGCAGAGAGCTTGGCTTGCTTGTTCTTGGAATACGGCCAGAATGTGCCGAGCACCGGAGAGGGAAGGTAGTCGAGCACCACGTTGCCATGTGAGTCGGTTGGCAGCGTCCCCTCATGGAGGACGAATGCATGGCCGTCCTTGAAGGCCGTCACCTCGCGAACAGGCAGTCGCTGCATCGCGCGGACTGCGTTGTCTTGCGCAGCGAAGGCAGGTTGGATGGTCACGAGCGCCGCAACACAGGCGGCAGCCAGCCAGGGTGATAGTACGCGGTTCATATTTGTTGACCTCAAATCGTTAGGGTTTCTTTACTGCTGCACCTGCAGGAGCAGGAACAGCCATCTCACTCAGGCGTATCTCGTAGGTCATCAGCGTCTCATTCTTAAGCTCGATTTGGCGGCGAGCAGCCGTTGTTTTCTTTAATTGTAAGGTTCCAAAGTCGCGGGATTG
>VFKD01000723.1 GCA_009885735.1 bacterium | reverse complement strand
GTCCGCGAAGACCTTGGTTAGGTTGTGAGTCTCAATCATTGCGTGGTTGCGCGCCTCCTGGTGGACCGACACTCCTATTGTGAAGCCTATCACAGAGTACGTCGAGGGGGCGGGTGGGGTTTCGCTGGGGCGCTAGCTAATCAGAGGCAGGTGACAGTGCTCGAACGACACCGGTCTGGCGTCAGCGGTCGTCCTGCCACAGGGACATGGGCTGCTGGGGTCAACATCCGCATAAAGGATGCGTTGATACTCTCGGACGTAGTCGATGTGGTCGATTGAAGGAACGCGAAACGACATCTGAGTCTTCCCGCTTGTGCTAGTGACTGCCAGATCACCGCGCGAGATTACATTCATTCCGATTATGGCGGAGAAGGCAGGGTTATCTGGACACGCGACAACCGACACCCCAGCGAATTGAATGTCATTAGGCAGGATGAGGTTGACCATGTAGGTCGAGTGGTTGGTCACACCTCCCGCGTGTGTAACTGGTACTGCCCCGGTTGGTGCGAGGCCCAGTGAGACAGCGACCGAGTCTGTGATCACACACCCAGTGGCGCCGGTATCCCAGAGAGCTTTCACCGTTAGTTGAATGGGTAACGCGACTGGTGGGCAGCGAGGCTCAAATGCCTCGGAGATGGCGAGATCCGACGTCAGGCGTAATGCTAGTCCACTATATAGAACGGTAAATGCTCGGAAGTCTGGGACCGGCATCAGCCATCGAGATCCAGCGATGGGATTGAGACCGTATATGCATCCGGTCCTGCTATGCACTCCTGGATCATAAAGTTACCGCGGCCAAACCTGCGGTTGCCTTCGAGGAAGGCGTCCAGCGCCGTATCATGTACGCTCTCCAAGGTTTCACCTCGGATGATGAGCACCTTGCCGCCATATTGCTTCACGAGCTCACCCTGATGCTGAATGAAATAGTCCAGCTCCGTCTCGAACAAAGGTTTTTGCAACACTGTCTGTCCCACGGCGCTTCTCCCTCTTGGCGGCATCGACGGAACAGGCTGCCGCTCCACATACATCACCACACGTGAAGTGGCCCTATGGACCTTATCCATAGATTACCACGGTCATTGGTCCGCTGCCGCGAACATTGAGTATACAACAGGTGAGCCAACTTATTGCTCGATGCGCAGAGGTCCTTGGGAGGTCACCACGCTCACGGTATGACAAGCCTCTTGTGAAGCCTATCACAGACTACGTCGGAGGGCGGGTGGGGTTTCGCTAGCGCACGCAGAGCCGCCGGGCTTCATTGCGCGGCGGCTCTGCTGGACGGGCATCGAATACGGCCCGAGTTGCGGGGGCGACGCTGGTCATAGTGGACCGTTGTCGTTTGTGGATCTCGCCTACAGGATGCCGGGCGGGTGATAAGCCGCAGTTAAGCAACTGATAAATGAGCGTTAAGCCGAAGTTGTTACAAGCATTTCGGCCTTGAGCTGCTCGATGAACAACTCAGCCGCCTCCGCGTTCAGACCGAGCTTGTGCGCCGAGCCCTTGAGATCCGCCATCTCCACTGGATACCAGTTCAAGCGCTCCGCGCGGCAGAGGCCCGCCACGTTGATGGGCTCTATCGCAATTGTAATTCGCTCGCAGAGACGTGCCGTGCTTGTCTCCTTTGCAAGGCTCGCCGCATGCATCTCTGGTCGGTCGCACCCCAAGAAGCCCGGCGAGAGGTCCGCTCTGCCCAGGCGCCGCGCCATCTCGGAGTAGCTCGCGGCGGCGAAGTAGATCATGGAGAGCGCCCGGAACCGGTCGAACTGCTTAAACTCTCGATAGCATGCACCCACGAATCCTGCCGTGTGGTCCACCTCGAAGAGCGTTCTGCGGGAGTATTGAAAGAGGGCGGCATTCCGTGCGTCGCCGGGTAACGTTGTTTCAAGGATCTGCCCGAGCCGCTCAATGCCAAGCAGAGTAAGCGGAAAGCCCGTACTGAACAATGGGTCCACGAACGATGCAGCAGACGGCAGCATCGCCCATCCTTGTCCCGCCGCAGTCGTTGCACGATACGGCATCGTGCGTGACCGAATGAGCGGCAGGGTGGGTTCCGCCTCCGCGAACTGCTCGCCGACAGTTGGAAACCGCTTCATCAGCCGCGACCAAGCGCCCGCGGTATCATCGAGCTTCATTTCGTCTGCCAGCCACCCCTCGAGCGCGAAACCGGCGCTGGTGATTCCGTTCTCGAATCGAAGCACCCACATCCAGCCTCCTGCGAAGACGTGGTGGAGAGCGGCATCGTCCGGCGGATAGGGCTCGCCTCCTTCGGTTGAGAAGCTCCCCATTTCGGCCGTATGCTTGACTCCCGTGAAATGCGAGAAGAGGGCCTGAGTCCTTGGATAGTCGTCAAATCCGACTTCCGGTATCTTCAGGAACCGGCTCAGTGCGCCACGGGGACCAGTTGCATCTACTACGAGCTGCGCAGTGACCGTGAAGCTCGTACCGTGACGGTCGAACTCCACCTGCCACCGCGCTTCGTCGGATTGACTCAGGCGAGTGACGGTCGCCTCCTCAATGAACTCCACTCCAAGGCGCGCAGCCTCCCGAGCAAAGTGCTGGTCCACTTCAGGGCGGTACCAGTGAGTGTCGGCCACTTCGTCTGCGGGGCTGGCGGCCACGAGGAGCTGACGCTCGTGATGGGGATCTGGGTCGAACACTCGGCCCGCAGAGTGGTGATAATAGGTAAACCCGCGCTTCAGGCCGCAGGTCACCTCAGGCAGTTCGCGCTTCCAGGGACCGTACGCGCGCATCGGCACTAGGCTGGAGAGGTCGTACCGCCTGGCAAGCTGTTCGAGAATTAGGTTGGTGAGTGGGGAGGTCGATTCGCCAATGGCGAAGCGCGGATGCTTGGCGCGTTCGAGAACCATCGCGCGCAGCCCGAGCCGCTGGGCGATCATCGCGGTGAGGGAGCCGCCGAATCCTCCGCCGAGGACAATTAGGTCGAAGTCTGGCGTCATTGAGATGCAGACACCCTGATGTATCGCGATGAACGGCTGCACGCAATGCGAAACACTGAATCCGTTCGTCCTGAGCGCGGTTCAGCCGTTCCGAACCGCAGTCGAAGGGCGCGCATTCCTGCCACGTGCCCTTCGACTGCTCGCCGATGAGGTCCTTCGTTCCTGCTAGCGACATGCAGGAATGACGAGCCACGGTACGGCTGTGGCAGGCTCAGGATGAGCGGGCGAGCGCACAGGGCGAACGGAATTGGAGCGAGATGCCGGATTTCCAGCCTAATTCGTATTACTGGAGACATTTGTCACAGTAAACAGACTCACATACCCGTTGCATCCTGTTCATCCTCGCCATGCGCTCGGTCCGTTTCGGCGAACATTCGCACGAGCAGAATCTCTCGATATCCCAAAGGTCCGCGTAAACAATTCCCTTGCCCAGACCGAGTCCATACTCATGCGCTGCCTCCAGGCTGCGGATTGAGGGAGGAGAAAACTGGCCCTGCTCCGCGAGCGTATCCAAAGCGCCGTTGCCGCCGCGCGTAGGAATGACCGCTGCCACGCGCGCGCCGGCCTCCATCGCCACATCAAGGCTGCGGCAGGCCCAGTGCAGTCCTTCGTCTTCGTTCTGAAAAGGAGCTCGAACCAGAATAAACACGCGCAGGTCAATGTCGTTTTTCGCCAGCCTCTCTGCAGCCCGCCAAAACTGCTCCACCGTGAGCCTCTTGTTGAGCTGCGCGAGGGCAACTGGATCGACCGTCTCGAGACCCACTGCAATCTCGAGGCGGCCATTCAGCATGTCGCGAAACCGCAGGGCGCTCTCACCAATAAGGGATGGGTGACACTCCAGAATGACTCGCTCGAAACCACTCACAAGTTGTGCGATAGCCGGATAGTCCTCAGGCGGAACTGCTCTTGGGTCGAAGAAATTTCCCGAGTTGTAGAGCTTTACTTGCTTGGCGGAAGGCAGTTCTGAAAGTGCGGTGCGAATCTGATGTGGAATGTCGCCGGACCGGGTGGGAGCGTCGAGCGTGTTCTTCCAGAGGTCGCACATGAGGCATCGATACGGACACTCCGAATTTGTAAGGAACAGAGTTGCGCACGAAACTCCTGCGCCGTCCCTGTCATGCTCCTCCTCCCAGAGTGAGGCGTAAGCACGCCGGGGATCGACCTTATTCTTCAGCCCCCGCCGCTCCAGAATCCAGCGAGTCTGGGCGGCGGGAGATGCTGGGTAGATCGCGGGCGACGTCAATCGCACCTGATTGAGGCAAGCAGCGGCCCCGAAAGATCATTCCCGGAGAGCCTCTCGCCTTCGGGCGCCCAGGCCTCGCTCAGGCGCTCCTCCCATTGCTTCAGGAAGACCTGACGGCACCAGGCCTTACTTACTCGCCACTGCTTGTAGGAGTCGCCTCCGACGCCGTCCTGGAAGCGGCGCTTGGGGTAGATCGGCATCGCAATTCCGCAGACGCTCTGCACTCCGGCCGCGACCATCTCCGGCTTGAGCGTGTAGAGCCGCTCGACGCTGTCGCCCAGGACCTTGTGGAACGGCAGCTCAAGCGCGCGAGCCATGACAGACCTAACCGTATAGGGCGAGAACGCATTAAATCCAAACTTCACGGCTGGAGCATAGCTGCGCATATAGGCCCTCGACAACCCTCCGGAATAGGTGAGGCTGTGCTTGATGGCATCAATGCCCCACCCTTCCTGGTAGAGCATCGGGTTGCGCAGAATGCTGCTAAGCGTGAGGTCCGAGTCTTCGAGAGGATAGGACTTTAAGTTCTCGTCGCCGCCGTCGCCGTCCAGCATGTACTTGAGCGACGGATACCTCTCGCGAACTCCGCGCAGAAGGCAAATCCCGGCGGCGGCGCACTCCACGTCGAGCGGATGGTAGTCCTCGATGAGCGCGATAGCCTCTTCGAGGTTGTACTCCGAGGGATCGACTCGAATTGCCTCCCACTGGTCGTGAAGGCCCAGTTCGCGCACAGCCGTCTCCGCCTGCTGCACGTCCTTGCCCTCGCCCAGGTCCAGCGTAAAGGCGCGAAGCCGGTTTGGGCTGCTGCCAAGCTCGGTGAGCGCTTTGTGCGCTAGAAGCAGGACTGAGGTGCTGTCAATGCCGCCACTGAAAGCCACGCCGATCGGCTCGTCGTCTGGAATGGAGGCAATCCAGCGCTTGGTTGCCTCATAGGC
>VFKD01000449.1 GCA_009885735.1 bacterium | reverse complement strand
CCTAGGGGCCCGAGACCTCATTAGCGGTCCGGCGCCAGCTCCGGCGCCCAAGCGAAGCAAGAAGAAGTAAGAGAGAGGAAAGAAGCGTTATGCTGCGAATAAACCTCCTTCCCCCCTACATCAACGAAGGCTCCAAGCGGGGCAAGGTAGTGGGGCTATGGCTTGTTATCCTGGCTGTGGTTGTGGGCGCATTGGTCATGCATAAGGTGGGTCTCGACACTGAGGCTGCGCGCATTGCCAAGGAGACGAGTGACCTGGAGCCGAAGATGTTGAAGGCTCAGGACACAGCGAAGAAGGCGACAGATGTTGCGGCTCAGTCCGCCGAAGTGCGCGCCAAATGGGACTTCGTGACGAGCGCCATCAACCACACGACGATGACCTATCCGCCGCTCGTCGAGACCGCGCGACGACACACGCCCAGGAACGTGCTGTACAGCTCGTTTGAACCGGCGGGCGACACGCTCACGATGAATGCGTATGCTACCAACCTCAATACGATTGGTCAGTACTTGATGTACATGTCGAAGAATCCGGACATCCAGCAGGTCTCCATCGACCTCACGGGACTGCCCGCGTTCCCGCAGACGGGCGCAGCAGGCAATGTGGGTGGCGGCGGAGGTGGCGGTGGATTTGGGCAGGCGCAGCAGACGGCTGGCGCGCGTCCGCCCGGCGGACAGGGATACGATTTTAGAGCACGACTTACTTTGAAAACTCCGGTAACCGGCGGACCAAAATATCCGTCCAATTGGAGCGGTGGTGGTGGAGGCGGCGGCGGTGGGGGTGGTGGTCGCGGCGGTGGGATGGGCATGATGTCGATGCCTCCCGGCATGAGCGGCGGCGGACAGCCTACCGGGTCCATGGGCAGCGGTGGTGGAGGCGGCGGAAGCGCTGCCAGCGCAGGCGTGTAGGAGAAGCGAGAGAGAAATGAACAAACTTACCGTACTGCATATCAATATCATCGGGCTGGTTGTGGGGCTCATCGTCGGAGTGACGCTTTGGTTCACCGCGATCACCGGCGCCCAAGAGACGATCAAGACGAATCAGACCAAGTTTGACGGTGTGGAGACCGAAGCAAAGAAGTTGCCTGCTGCCGAAAAAGCGCTCAAGACGGCTGAAGAAGCGAAGCTAAAGGCGGAGACCGAATATAAGGTCTATGCGGTGAAGTATATGCCCGCCATCGGCTATGGCAAGTACACCAATCGCCTGGACATGATGCGCAACCTGTTCTGGCCGAACAACGGCAAGTCGTGGCCCGAGCGGTTCCGCAAGACGGTGCTGACGTACATGGCCCAGGAGCAGAAGCGCAACGGCATTCGGTGGGACAACCCTGGAGTTCTAACGATGGGACCATATGGCCCGGACCCGAACACGATTCAGGCCGGCAGCCCAGGTGACGGCCTTGGAGAGAAATCCACTGGCGGAGCGTTACACTACACGTATCAGATGTCGGTGGGCGCCAAGAACCTAGACTCCATGGTGCGGCACCTCAGCGGATGGAAGAACATCCGGTCGGCCGGAGTTCCGGTGGTGGACGGCTTTACGATGACCGGCAACAGCCCGAACCTGGTGGGAACTTATACGCTCACGTTCACGATTATTGTGGATGAGACGATTCCCCCGGCAGATCCTCGTATCGCCGGAGGCGGAGGCGGCGGTGGTGGTGGCCGAGGCGGCTTTGGCGGCATGACGATGCCACCAGGCATGATGGGCGGCGGCATGGGCGGACAGCCCACCGGCGCTATGGGCAGCGGCGGGGGCGGCGGCGGTCCTCAGATGGAAAAGTAGATGTGGAACATCGATTGTGAGGTCTATCGTGTTGGAAGCTAATCGACAGGTGAATGCATTTCGGTGGGCCTTGGCAGGCCTGTGTGCGGTGAGTCTTGGGCTGGCAGGCTGCTCCGGCGGAGAGCAGACGGCGGATACGCCCGCGCCGGCAGCACAGCCGCCTCCGTCGCCCATGGCGGGCATGACAGGTTTTGGCGGTATGCAGGGCGATGGGGGCCAACAGGCTCAACAGGCGCCAAGCCCGGCAGCGAATCAGGCTGCACCTGCACCAGGGGCATTGGCAGCAAATGCCGCGCCGGCACCAGGCTATCGGAAGGACCCGTTTGCGCCGTGGTGGCCGCCGCCCCCGCCACCACCGGCCATTGGCCTGGTGGAGCCTATGCGCCTTGCAACGACGGACTCTGCTGCGACGGATCCTGCGGAGCCTATCACGGTTCATGAAGTGAGCAATCGGCGAGTGTCGGGCATCCTCACTGGGGCGGGCGTGTTTGCCTCTCTGGAAGGACCGGACGGCAATATGGTGGTTCGCCCTGGAGATGCAGTGGGTGACTACAACGTAGAGAATATCACCAGCAATTCGGTGACGCTGAAGCGAGTGGTGGGAGTGCAGACCTTCATTCAGGAGATTCCGCTCTCGGATGTGGGCGCCGCATCCCGACCGGCGACCGCAGCGTTCAGGCCATCAACCGGAGGCGCTGGTCCTGCTCCAGGGCTGCGCGGCGGCCGCGGTGGAGCGCTTGGCGCGGACGACGACAAGTAGGCAGAGTGCGAGGGTTCGGCATGCCGGAGCCTCGGGGTATACGGGACGCCGGACGATGTAGCCGGTTGGTTTGCAAGTCAAGTAGGGCAATCTCTGCATCTAGGATGCGGTGAGGAGGAGCAAGACGATGAGAATGGGAATTCGGGGAGCTGGAATGCTCTCGCTCACGCTCGTTCTGGGAGCGGTGAGCCTGGTGGCTAAGCCTGTGCTCGCACAGGACGTCGACGTACCGATCACAAAGAAGGTAAACCTGAAGCTCGAGGCGGCCGACATCCACCTTGCGCTCAAGATGCTCTTCGACTCGGTGGACATCAAGAACTTCGTCATTGAGCCGACTGTACAGGGCAGCGTGACGGCCTCGCTCGACAACGTTTCGTTCGAGGTTGCTCTCAAGGCGATCCTAAAGTCATCTGGAGCTCCCCTGACCTACCGCAAGGAAGATCAGGTCTACTACATCTCGGTGAAGGAAGAAGTAATGCCCGAGATAGTGGATCCGACCGAGGAGAAGGATCCCCCGACACCGAAACGGAAATGGTTCCAGTATCGGCTCCAGTTCATGAGCGCTCACTTGCTGGCATTCCAGGGCCTCGGCGTACCCGTCTTTGGCGACCTTGGCCTTAGCATGGGCGGCGGCCAGGGCGGTGGCGGCGGTGGGTTCGGCGGCGGCGG
>VFKD01000241.1 GCA_009885735.1 bacterium | reverse complement strand
CGTTGCCGTTCTCTGCGCCGCTGCGTCTCAGCGCGACAGTGCCATTAATGTGACCAGCTGAGGTGCGCCACCCTCCGCGAACTCCCTACCTCACTCCGACAATCTCCCCTGTTCGTGAGTCCAACCGCACCTCGGATGCACCGTTCGGAGCGCGGTTTACGCCCTTGCCGTCCCATGCGCCCAAGAAACTGCCCCGCAGAACGCGCACACCCGTCTCCACCGAAATGGCAGGGGCGGCCGAGCGGTTCGAAGTATAGGGAATTACAGACGCGACCACACCACGGCTTGCACCGATACTCACGATCGCATCCGTGGCAGTGGGGATGCTCGTGCCGGGACCAACGACCGTGACGACCTTCGGGAGCGCATCCGTGAAATTCATGTAACTAAGCCGGTTGATGCTGTCCCCCGAGACGCTAAAGACGACGTTTGGCAGTCCATCACCCAGGCCCGTCTGAGCCTTCACGCGCGCAGAGGTGCGCGTGACAGCATCGAACACAACTAGGCTGCGGACCTGTTCGTCAGCCTGCCCGAATAGGAAGCCGGAGGCGTTCGTCCCCATGCTGCCGCCCGCGCCGATGATCGTGCGTCTTTTGATCAAGGGACCCCATTCTGGAAAACTATCGTCCTCTGCGTTATTGGTCAGGCGGTCCTGGCCGCTGCCGTCCGCGTTCATCGCGTAGATCTCGTCGTTGCCGTCCCGAATGCTCACGAAAGCGATCTTCGAGCCATCCGGCGACCAGGAGGGATAGTGGTCGGTTGCCGCGTTATTAGTCAGGCGGGTCTGGCCGCTGCCGTCAGCGTTCATTGCGTAAACCTCGTAGTTGCCCGCATCTCGGCTGCTCGTGAAGGCGATCTTCGAGCCGTCCGGCGACCAGGCAGGAGCGTAGTCGTTTGCCGCGTTATTGGTCAGGCGGGTCTGACCGCTGCCGTCGGCATTCATCGCATATACCTCCTGGGTGCCATCCCGGCCGCTCTCAAATGTGATTCTAGAGCCGTCCGGCGACCAGGCGGGAGCGTAATCGGGTGCCGCGTTATTGGTCAAGCGGGTCTGGCCGCTGCCGTCCGCATTCATCGAATAGACTTCGTAGTTGCCGTCCCGATTGCTCGCGAAGGCGATCTTCGAGCCGTCCGGCGACCAGGCGGGACCGTAATCGATTGCCGCGTTAGTGGTCAGGCGGGTCTGGCCGCTGCCGTCGGCATTCATTGCGTAAATCTCGAAGTTACCCGCATCTCGGCTGCTCGTGAAGGCGATCTTCGAGCCGTCCGGCGACCAGGCGGACTTGTAATCGAATGCCGCGTTATTGGTCAGGCGGGTTTGGCCGCTGGCGTCGGCGTTCATCGCGTAAACCTCGTAGTTGCCGTCGCGCGTGCTCATAAATGCGATCCGGGACTCCGCAAGGGTCGGTGAGGTGTCTTGCAGCGTCATGGAGCTGATATTGCCACCCGCTACTCCGGTCACGACCACTCCCGCCTCCCCGCTCGTTACAGGCGGCTGGACGGTACCCGCGATGCGGGTGGTGAGCGAGCCGAACTGCAGGGTGTGCTCGCCGCCTCCGCCTGGGCCGCTGCCCCCGCAGCCCACGAGCGCCGCTGTGCAAACGGCAGCGGCGAGAGAGAGAATGGAAATGCATCGAGTGCGCATGTTGTTTACCTTGCCTTCTTTGTGAAAGGACGTATTGGCATGGATGAACAGGATAAGCAAGATAAGGCCGTTATCCTGGTTATCCTGTCCATCAATGTATTGAGCCGTTGCCGTTCTCTGCGCCGCTGCGTCTCAGCGCGACAGTGCCATTAATGTGACCAGCTGAGGTGCGCCACCCTCCGCGAACTCCCTACCTCACTCCG
>VFKD01000342.1 GCA_009885735.1 bacterium | reverse complement strand
GTCCGGCCTGCGAATCCGATTAGTGAAGGGCGCCTACCGCGAGCCGGACTCCGTGGCAATACAGCGCATGCCCGAGATTCGCGAGAGATTCACTCAGATGACGTGTACGATGCTCCAAAGCGGGGTGCAATGCGCAATTGCGACCCACGACGAAGGACTCATTGAAGCAACCCGAACGTATGCTGCGAGCCACTCCATCTTGCCGGACGCATACGAGTTTCAAATGCTCTATGGAGTGCGCCGCGACTTACAGAAGAGGCTCGTGGAGCAAGGGCATGGGGTGCGCGTCTATGTGCCATTCGGCACACAGTGGTATCCCTACATGACTCGCCGGATGGCCGAACGGCCCTCGAACCTGTGGTTCGTGCTCCGCAACCTCTTGCGCAGGTAACCTACACATCGAAGGAGGCTCTGAACCGACATGGACTTTGAAAACATCACTCCCGGCGCTTCCACCCCTGCCAATTGGATAGAGAGCCGCAACCCGGCTCATTGGACCGAGGTCATAGGCCGATTCCCTCTCTCCGACGCCAGTGCGGTAGACGCCGCAGTTTGCGCTGCGCGAGCCGCCTACGATTCGTGGCGGCTAACTCCGGCTCCACGACGCGCGGAGGTGCTCTACCGTGCCGCGGAGCGGCTCTCGAGAGACAAGGAGGAGTTCGCCCAGCTCATGACCCGCGAGATGGGCAAGGTTCTCATTGAGGCCCGGGGCGACGTGCAAGAAGGCGTGGACATGCTCTACTTCATCGCCGGCGAGGGCCGCCGCCTGTGTGGAGAGACGGTTCCCTCTGAACTTATGTCAAAGTTCGCGATGTCGGTTCGAGCCCCGGTCGGCGTGTGTGCTCTGGTGACGCCCTGGAACTTCCCTCTCGCCATTCCAAGCTGGAAGATTGCACCAGCTCTAGTGGCAGGCAACACCGTCGTGTTCAAGCCCGCTGAGGACACTCCTGCGGTCGCGCATCGATTTGCACAGCTTCTTATCGACTGCGGCCTGCCGCCGGGAGTGTTGAATGTGGTGCATGGCGACGGCTCGACGGGCGCCCTGATTGTGAACCACCCCGGTATAGACCTGGTCTCCTTTACAGGTTCAACGGATGTCGGGCGGCTGGTGGCCCATGCGTGTGCCGAGTCCAATAAGCGCCTATCGCTCGAGATGGGAGGCAAGAACGCCATCATCGTGATGGAGGATGCCGACCTCTCCCTCGCCGTGGACGGGGCCGTTTGGGGAGCTTTCGGCACCAGCGGGCAGCGATGCACGGCGGCAAGCCGGCTCATTGTCCACGAAAGTGTCTATAAGCCGTTCACAGACATGCTCGCGGCGCGTGCATCTGCTCTTCGCGTTGGAGACGGCCTGGACGAAGATAGCCAGGTGGGACCGGTCATCAACTCCGCCCAACTTGACCGCATTCATGACTACACCCAGATTGGCCTCGCGGACGGAGCCAAGCTCCTCTGCGGGGGAGAGCGCGTTTCGAAGGGCTCCCTCGCGGATGGGTGGTTCTACTCGCCCACGGTTTTCGCTGACGTGGCGCCAGGAATGCGAATAGCGCAAGAGGAGATTTTCGGGCCCACCACATGCATCATTCCCGCCACGAGCCTGGACAATGCGCTCGAGATTGCAAACGGGGTGCGCTATGGTCTCAGCAGCGCTATCTACACGCAGAACGTCAACATTGCCTTTCGAGCGATGAGGGACCTGAGCACTGGCATCGTATATGTGAACGCATCCACCATCGGGGCGGAGGTCCACCTGCCGTTTGGTGGAACCCGTGCAACTGGAAATGGCCACCGCGAGGGTGGCCATGTCCTAGATGTCTTTACCGAATGGAAAAGCCTCTACATAGACTTCAGCGGCACGCTCCAGCGCGCGCAGATAGATGCGTGAGCCAACCACAGTCCGACTACTCCGAGTCGATGCTCGGTGAGTAGACCCCGTGACCCGTCAGGCTGCACTGAATGATGAGGCCTCCCGTGGGCACCACTTGCCCGTTGTCCGCAGTTTGAGAGCCGTCCGATACCACGATAGAATACGCACCAGTCCACGGGCAAAGCGGCGTACTACCGAGATCAGAGTTTAGGTCACTCAGGGTCGTTGAGTAGGTATACGACGGGAAGTTTCTCGCCCGGTACGCCTGGTCCGCGTTGGCAATCGTCTGCATATTCGCACGGCAAGCAGTGCGCTCCGAGGACTTCACCGCGCCTAGGTAGAGCGGCAGCGCGACAGCCATCAGTATGGCGAGAACCATCACCACGATCAGAAGTTCAATGAGCGTGAAACCCATCGTGCGGCACGAGCGGCGAGAACGACTAAGCACCTGTTTATCCATCGATTCTTGCTCCACACATCTGGTTTTGGAGGGCTAGTTGAGCCTAATGTGGAGTTGTTCCACAGAGAGTGTGGCTCCACACACCCGTTGAGGCAGGTATTGCCACCTGTTTACGGTCAAGTAAGCGATCTTCGGCGCAGGACTTCGCGCTCCAAACGCTGAAAATAGGGTCAACAGCGCACGTCTGGTCCGAATTGAAAAACCAGTCGATACCTCTGCCAAGATCAAGGCAAACCGATGCAGCAATCCAATCGCAAGATGTTCTCTAGAGCCGAGTGGATGATCCTGGCAGGGCTGTGTGCGTGCGTGTTCAGCGCCATCCTCGTCTGGGGAACTTCGCAGCCGCGAGCCACCGACAACTCGCATGTGAATGCACTGTTCGTGAAGATGTGGGCAGTGCAGGTTAGCGGCTACGACCTAAAGCTAGGGTGGCTTTCGGTTGGGTGGGCCGTCGTGGCGTGCGCAGTTGGCGCGGGTGCCCTGCTGCTCATAGATCCCGGACCAAAGAACCGCGGAGTCTTGTTCATCGTTCACACAGCGCTTGCGGGCATCGTCATCGCGCTTGCAGTCCTGCACCTGGGCCCGTTGCCCGGAGTGATACTAGCCCTAGTCGGATCAGTGGTGTTGATGATTGGCGGAATAATGCGGTATCGACACGCGGAGGGAGTGCTATGAAGGCAGTGGTGATGGCGGGTGGAGAGGGAAGCAGGCTGCGGCCGCTGACGGCACGCGTACCTAAGCCACTGGCGCCTGTTCTAAACGTGCCCATCATGGAGCACATCATTGTGCTCCTCAAGCAGCATGGGATCACGGATATCGTTGTAACGCTCCACTACCTCGCAGACGAGATTGAAGGCTACTTTGGCGATGGTTCCGAATGGGGCGTGCGCCTCTTCTACTCTGTCGAGGACACTCCGCTCGGCACCGCAGGCAGCGTTAAGCAAGCAGAGGAACACCTCAAGGACGACACGTTTCTCATCATCTCCGGCGATGCCCTGACGGACCTGGACATCACGAAAGCAATCGCCTACCACCGCAAGAAAGAAGCGATGGCCACCATCGTGCTGTCGCACGTGCCAAACCCCTTGGAATTCGGCGTGGTGATTACGGACGACGAGGGGCGCATTCGCCGGTTCCTCGAGAAGCCAAGCTGGGGCGAGGTATTCTCGGATACGGTGAACACCGGGATGTACATTCTGGAGCCGAGCGTTTTCGACTATATGGAGATGGGCGGCAACTACGACTGGTCGCAGAACATCTTTCCGCAGATACTCGCCGAGGAGAAGGCCCTCTTCGGTTATGTCATGGAAGACTACTGGTGCGATGTTGGCAATCTCAACCAATACCGCGAGGCGCAGTACACGGTTCTGGACGGCCGCACCAAGATTCAGATTCAGGGCACGGAGCACGCAGGCGTGTGGGTTGGCGAGGGCGCCAAAATTGCGCCGGATGCTCATGTCTCCGCTCCCTCCATGATAGGCAAGAACGTAACCATCAAGTCCGGCGCCGTGGTGGGACCCTACGCTGTTATTGGCGACCAAGGCATTATCGAAGAAGGCGCCGTAGTACACCGAAGCGTGCTCTGGGACAACGTCTATGTTGGCTCCGGATGCAACCTTACGGCATGTACCATCTGTTCGCATGTGGTGCTCCAGTCCGACTGCAACGTTCAGGAAGGGGCGGTCATCGGAGAACGGTGCAGAATCGAGCGCGAAAGCACCATTCGCACCCAGATAAAGCTCTGGCCGGACAAGAACATTGAGGCCGGCTCGACAGTGACGATGAGCCTCATCTGGGGCCAGAAGTGGCTGGGAGCCCTCTTCCGCGACTTGGGTGTAAGCGGCATCGCCAATATCGAGATCACTCCAGACTTTGCCACCAAGCTCGGCGCGAGCTACGGGGCCTATCTGAAGCAGGGCGCAAGCGTGATTACCGCACGCGATAGTGGCCTCCCTGCCCGGATGATCAAGCGGGCTATCATCTCCGGTCTCATGTCGGTGGGATGCGACGTCTTGGACATGCGCTCGATGCCGCTGCCCATAGCACGGCACACTCTGCGTGGGTCGGCTGCCTCAGGCGGCGTCTATGTCCGAGTCTCGCCACACAATCCGCGGTTGCTGCTAATCGAGTTTCTGGACAAGGACGGCATCTACCTCTCGAAGGCCGCTGAGCGCAAAGTCGAGACTATCTTCTTTCGAGAGGACTTCGGTCGGGCCGATA
Source organism: bacterium (assembly GCA_009885735.1). Lineage (GTDB taxonomy): Bacteria > Armatimonadota > Chthonomonadetes > Chthonomonadales > CAJBBX01 > VFKD01. The sequence goes on along the minus strand of VFKD01000342.1, from coordinate 9,410 downwards.
TCGAGCACATCGGTAACCTGGAGTTCTCGAGCCGCAGCGTTGAGCAGTATCACGAGGACTACGCCCGGCACATCAAGTCCGAAGCCATTGTTGAGCGGCACTTCAAGGTGGTGGCCGACTTCACGTATGGCCGAGTGGCTGGAGTGTTTCCTGCCGTTCTAGGTCGCCTTGGATGCGATGTAATCGCCCTAAATGCCTACGTAGACGCGGCCAAGGCGCCGAAAACGCAGAACGAACGGCTTGCACTTCTGCCGAACCTGGCACAGATCGTCCAGACTCTGCGTGCAGACCTCGGCGTCATGTTTGAGAACGACGGCGAGAGGCTTACACTGGTTGATGAGACTGGACACATCATTGAAGGGGATGACTTGTTGGCGATCTACTCCGTGATGGTGGCGCGAAGCAAGCCTCGCGCACACGTCGCAGTGCCGGTTACAGCACCATCCGGAATAGAGCACCTTGTAGCGCTCCACGGAGGTACGGTCCTTCGAACGAAGACCGACGTGCGCTCGCTGATGGCTGCAACCACTGCACAGGATAAACGATCGCCTGCGGCGGACTTCGCGGGAGACGGCGCCGGAGGCTTCATCTTCAGCGAGTTCCAGCCCGCTTTCGACTCTATGTTCGCATTTGGCAAGATGCTCGAGATGCTGGCCACGTCCAATCTCACGCTTGGGGAGCTTGTAGGCCAGGTCCCAGCCTCCCATGTTTTGAGAACGTCCGTTAAGTGCCCATGGGAGATGAAGGGCCGCATCATGCGGGAGATCACCCGCGAGGCAGAGAGTTCCGGCGCTGTGGAGATGATAGACGGCATTAAGGTGCATTCCGATCGTGGATGGGCGTTGGTCCTACCCGATGCATCCGACCCCTACTTCCACGTCTATTCGGAGAGCGATAATCCGGATGACGCTCGGCTGCTGATGGAAAGCTACGTACAGCGCATCGAAAGCCTGAGAGAGTAATACGAATGCCGACGGATGCAGAGCTTGGAGTTGACGTAGACATTCAGATATGCTGCGAAGCCTACGGCGATGCGATCGACTTCGGCGGCATCAAGCTCGTGGATGCCGGAGACGGCACTATCCAGGAAGTAATCTCCGATGCCGCAGGCGAACAGGGAATTGCGGTGAACTATTGTCCATTTTGCAGTGAACCGCGCAGTCCGCAGAATAATGTGATTGAATTGCCGGACAGGAGGCTGGATGTCTAAGGTACGGTGGGGTGTAATTGGCTGCGCGAACTTCGCGCGAACTCGTGCGATACCTGCAATGGCGCAAGCGCCGAACGTTGAGCTGGCGGCTGTGGCCAGCCGCAGCCTCGACAAGGCCGAGGAGTTTCGATCTGAGTTTGGATTCGACCGGGCATACGGCTCCTACGAGGAGTTGATAGCAGATCCGGAGATCGATGCTATCTATAATCCCCTGCCAAACGGGCTGCATGGCGAGTGGGTGATTCGGGCGGCAGAAGCCGGCAAACACACCCTGTGCGAGAAGCCTTTCACCGCCACAGCAGAAGAGGCCCGCACGGTGGCGGAAGCCGTTGAGGCGTCCGGCGTGAAGGTGATGGAAGCCTTTATGTGGCGCTTCCATCCGCAGCACGCACTTGCAAGCAGAGCGATTGAGGACGGCGAGATCGGCGACGTACACTTGGTGCGGTGCGCTTTCACCTTCGCCATTGATCGCAAGCCCAACATACGGCTCGCTAAGGACCTGGCTGGCGGAGCGGTGATGGACGTCGGATGCTACACCATCAGCGGCGCCCGTTTCTACTTCTCTGGGGAGCCAACCTCGGTCTACGCCCAGGGAACCCTCGACCCTGAGTACGGGGTGGATATGAGCATGGCCGCAATACTCGAATTTCCCAATGGGCGTGCTCTGCTGGACTGCGGATTCCACCTCCCCTTTCGGGCAGATGTGGAGATAGTAGGCGAGAAGGGTTCGATCCAGATTCCGAAGTCGTGGCTTCCAGACGCCGAGGCATCGATCATCATCAACGGTGAGCGCCACCTCTTGCCCGCCGTCAACCAGTATGTGCTGGAGTTCACGCACTTCTCGAACTGCGTGCTGAACGACGAACCCACTCGGTACGGCCCGGATGATGCCGTCAAGCAGATGCAAGTCGTGGATGCGGTCTACGCATCAATGAGGACCGGCGAGGCTCAGCGGCTCGGCTAGCTGAGATCCGACAGCAAGGATTCCAAGCCTATGGAACCGCAGCCAAGTCCTCGCGGATGAGCCTTGGCGGCACGGACCCATACGAAAGAAGCATGTTGTGAAAGCTGCGCAGGTTGAAGCCGCTGCCTAAGCGGCTCTCCTGCCACGCCCGCAGCTCGAGAATCTGCTGCTTGCCTATCAGGTAGGTCATCGGTTGCGTGGGCGTGAGAGCATATCGACGAACCTCCGCTCTGGCCATAGGCTCTTCAAGCGCCGCCTCTTCCACCAAATACTGGACGGCTTGATCGAAGGTCATTCCGAGTGCATGCAGCCCTGGGTCCACCACCACCCGAGCCGCTCGCCACAGCACATCCTTGAGCTGCATTAGGCGTACGCGAGGGTCTGAGTAGAAACCCTCCTCGAACATCATCTCCTCGCAATAGAGCGCCCAGCCTTCTATAAACAGGTTGCTGTCTCCGAAGTGCCGGCGGAAGCGGGACACATGGCGGTTCGCCGTGGACATCTGGAGGTGATGCCCTGGGTAGGCCTCATGGAGTGCAATGATTGGCAGGCGGTATATGGAGTGCCCTTCAAGCCTCGCGATCTTCTCGGACTCCGGCGCGGAATCGGGGATAGGCGTTACCCAAAACAGTCCACGTTGCTTCTGCTCGAACGGCGCCGACGGCACGTAGGCTGCGTACGGCAGCACGTTTTGCGCGAATGGAGGAGTGTCTACCACTTCGAGTGACTCGTCGGAGAGTGAATCCACTAACCGCCTCTCCTCGACGAAAGCCCGCGCACGCTCCATCTGGTCCGCGTACGCTTGGCGGAGGCTGCCTGCTTCCGGATGAACCTGTTTCAGCGCGGAGACTATCTGCCGCCAGTCCTTCCCTGGCTCGATCTGCTCCGCCATTGCGGCGAGATCACTCTGCGCCTGGGCCACCGCCTCGCGCCCAATCTCCTGTAACTCCAAAGCTGTGTAGTCGAGGAGGTGCCCGACGCTAAGGCGATACTCGTAGGCCTCCGCGCCCAAACCGAACTCTGCGATTGCCCGCGGCATCGCGTAGGCTCGGACATGTGCCTCATACGTCGCGAGAGCCTCCAGCGCATCGGAATTTGCACGAAGCAGCGCAGTTGCAAGGCCGTCACTGCCCAGTTCGGTCGCGAATGCGGGAACAGACTCATTCAGGAAGCTGGTTGCGCCCTCAATGCTCTCCAACCCCATCTCAACGAAGAGCTTCGGACAGACGGACAGCCTCTCGGCGGCATCGGCAAGCAGCCCTGCAAATCCACGAAGCCGGCTCATTGCGGCAACGCCCCGAGTCTGGATATCTGTGAATTCGCGCTGAAGCAGCAGATAGACGCCGTAGACAGCCACCTCCACGGCTGCGCCGGGCTGCCGCTCAAATGGGCGCGCATGCTCCATGTCGGCAATGGCGCACTGCGCAGACATCCGAGCTATCCGAGAATCAATCCTCGCATCTCCAGAGAGCGACGACAAGGAAATCCTGTCGATCTCGTGCAGAAATCCCCGTGCGCGGTGAAGGTCGGCGGCTATCGCATACGGCGCAAGCGACGGAAGGCGATCATCGTAGTCGTGAACGCCCATCGCGGTAGCCATTACGGGCTGGGCCTGATAGAGTGCAGATAAGTAGTTTGCAGCTATCCGCTGAAAATCAGCGGTCGAGTTCGCATTGGTCATGATGCGGCCGGCCCTCTCTTGTTTCAGCACACCGACATGTGCTCTAAGACTTGGGCTTCCTAACGCGAACCAGAGCCAGCGGCGTTAGGTCCACGGAGCTGTAGACCAGCGAGGAGGTGTCGAATACCTGGGTAAAGCCCTGCTCCTTCGCGACCTTTCCCACGGCCTCTCGGATAGCGACTAGCGTAAGGCGTCTCAGCCTCGCCTCTTCTGTATTTACGTTCTGGCGGTAGAGTTGGTTCAGCCGCTCAAGTGCGACCGGCCTAACCTGCTCCATATCGCTCAACAAGGTAACGCGCGCTTTGTCCGCCGGCGTTAGGTCTGCTCCTGCCTTCGCAGCAATTGTCGACGCCTCGTCTGCCCTACGGGCGGATTCCGCGCGAATCGCCACCACTTTCTGCTTGTGAGCATCGGATTGGGGATCTGCATTCAGCGCCGCACTATACTCGCTGATCTCGTCCAATGTGAGGTACTTGAGCTTGGAGGTCTCGTCAAAGCGCTTGAACATCACGGCGCCAAACTCTCGCACCTTAACGTCCGCCTCCTTGCGCGCGTCACTCTGGTCCACGAGAGCCTGCAGGTCCACATTGGCCACAAGGGCCTCCGTGGGCCGTGGTGAAGCCGTCACATTGTTCGTTCGCCCGACCAACAGAAGGGCTCCCACAAGGCAAACAGCAGCGACGACGGGTATAGTTCGCATAATACGGCTCCTTGATCAGTGGCTAGTTTTCAAATGATGTTCGCCTCGTGCGACGCAGCGAAGAGGACCGATGGGAGATTCGATACGCGCGCAGTGTAACCCTTCAACCTGCGTATCGTTGACTCACTGCAAGATCGCCTGACAGGCTCACTTTAGCCTGTCTAGAGACCAGGAACGATGAACTACGACCAGGCCGCAGAGTACCTCAGAGATCGGGAGAAGCTCGGCATTCGCCTCGGCAACGAGCGATTCTTGGCGCTCCTTGCGCTGCTCGGAGATCCGCACCTGGCGTATCCTGCCGTGCATGTGGCTGGAACCAAGGGCAAGGGCTCCACGACAGCCATGGTGGCCTCGATTCTGTCGGGCCACGGGCTGCGGGTCGGCGGTTACTACTCCCCGTATGTATACGACCTGCGAGAGCGGGTGCAGCTCGATGGCGCCAACATCTCCCGCGAAGACTTTGCTCGCACGGTCTCCGAGATTGCGCCGCATGCGGAGTCTATCGGGTCGACAGATCACGGACCCATCACTGAATTTGAGTTCAAGACGGCTGTCGGACTGCTCTATTTTTCACAGTGTAGCGTGGACGTCGCGGCGGTTGAGGTAGGCCTTGGAGGGCGCTTGGACGCCACCAATGTCGTTCGACCGATCGCGACCGTCATCACGAACATCGGCCTGGACCACACCGAGATTCTGGGACCCACAACCGCGCACATCGCAGCAGAGAAGGCCGGAATAATCAAGCCGGGTATACCTGTGGTGAGTGCGGCAACGGATGCTGCGGCCATCGGGGTGATTACTGAAACTGCGTCGCGAAATGGGTCGCCCCTGCTGCTCATCCGCTCCTCGTGCGATAGGGACGCGGACAGAGCCTATGCGACCTGGTCCGGCGCAGACGGCAGAGTCAGCATCTTCACGCCTCTGCGCAGGCTTTCCGACGTCACACTTGGCATGAGGGGCGACTTCCAATGGGCCAACGCCGCTTGCGCGGTGAGCGCGGCCGAAGTAGCAGCAGCCCAAATGGGGCGTATTCTATCAGACGACCTTATCATGGCTGGCCTTGCGGACGCATCGCTTCCTGCTCGAATGCAGGTCCTTGGCACCAGTCCGCTCGTGCTGGCGGACGGAGCGCACAACGGCCTGGCCGCCGCCGCCCTAGCGTGCGAGGTCCGGCGCATCGGAGCCAAGAGGCTCATCCTGGTGGTCGGGATGGTATCGGGCCACGACATCTCGCAGGTCGTGAGCGAGTTGGCGCCTCTGGCGTCACGAGTATATGCCACTCAGCCGAATTGGCACCGGGCGGCGGATGCCGCCGAGATTGCAGCGGAGGCCCGCAGGTGGTGTGGCGACGTACGGGTAGTTCGGAGAGTCATGGAGGCTGTGGAAGACGCGCTGATCGAGGCGAATCCGGACGATCTCGTGCTTATCACCGGCTCGTTCTATACGGTTGGCGAAGCCACGCCGGAGGCAGTTCGGGCACTCCACCAGAAACTCATTTCCGAAAACCAGTAATCTTACTGTTGGACTCTGGCACGATTCCTGCATCCCCTGTTAGTATCACGCACGGAGTATGTGCCATGCCAATATTAGCTCGCCGAAAGCTGTGGACGGTTGCGGTGTTCACGGTTCTGTTCAATGTTCTCGATCTTGTGTCAACGTATGTCGCATCGCCGGATCTCGCTAACGAGTGGAATGTGCTTGCCCGCGTGTATGGGCTAGGGTGGCTCGGCCTGATTGGAGCCAAGCTGGTGGGCGGGGCGCTCGCCGTGGCGGGATACTGGTACTACCTGAAGCACCGAGACAGTTGCTACCCGGTGACCTTCGTCAAGCGCAGGGACTTCGTGCGGTACATGGCCTATGGCGGCGGGAACGTGCGGGCCGGGCTCACGGACTCGGTTCGTCTGGGAATTAAGGTGGGCTACTTCTGGGCAGGCATGCAGATAATCGTGCTCTGGGTGGCGCTGGACAACTTTCTGCTAACACGAGGGTTCGTGATGCCGGGCCGTGCCTACTCCGAGCTTGGGTATCACCTCGCACAAAGCGCTGTGATTGCAGTATTCGTGTTGTGGCGCTACTACCACACGAACTATCGCCGCTTCCTCCTGCTCGGCAGGTTCTGTACAACGATCTACGACGATATAGCGGTGGTGTCAGTGGTTCAACAGCACACGGTCGGTACAGGGGGCCGCTCCGTTTAGTGTCGTGAGGCGGCCCTGTATGTCTCCTAGGAGGGGCTCTGCGCCCTCCAGGCTCGAAGGCGCTCGAGTTCCATCGCCACCAAAGTGGCCGGAACATCCGCATTCTGTGCGACGCGATCCAGCACTCGGGCGAACATTCTCTCGGAATGTTCGTCTGGATCAGTAGGATAGAGGGCATCGACGGCGTCGCAGAGCGCATAGAGCATGTCGGTGAGGTACCTAGACTTGACCTGTGGAAGCTGCCTCATGGGCGTGGACGTGAAGGTTCGAGCGACATAGTCGTAAACGCTGTCCCACGACTGGGATTCCGCCTCAATTCGGTCTCGATGCTCGTAGTTGGCCGCGCGCACCGTGGCGACTCGGGCCTCCCGCTTCTTGAGCGCCTCCCAGTCGGCAACCGTATCGCCTTCGATCACGCGGGAGTGAAGCTCGCGTCCAGCCGCCTCGCTGAGAGAACGGTCGATGGCGTTTCGGTGAAGCGCGGAGGTCATATAGCCTGCCATGTTGAAAATGCTGGGGTTCAAGCCGATAATGAATACATCGTCTTCAATCGTGATGCCGACGGCCTTTTCCATCGCCTCCCACAAGGAGCGCTGGTTCACGCGGTCCTTCACGAGGTTAACGGTCTTGTTCCAGATGTCGGGTATCGTTGCAGGCATAATGCGGGCTCCCTTGTGAGGTCGGCGGAATAGTCTGGATTATACTTTTCGTAGAGCGGGTCGTCAAGCTTACCGGAACCAAGATGCACTCAACCGGAAGTAAGAGTTGAGAGGAGTAGATACTCATGCGAATGAAGTTCGTCGGCGTGATGGCGGTCGCGGCCGGTTTGGCATGCCTGTCCGCCTGCGCGTCGGCGCAAGAAAAGGACGCGCCTCAGGTACCCGTCGAGGTGCCGCAGGCGGAGCCGGGGTCGCTCACAGACGGCAACAACTCGTTCGATCCGAACCAGCCGCTTCGAGCCGGGTTTCAGGTGAATATCTCCGTGAGTTCGACCGCCGGCTTCGAACCGGACCTGAGCGGAACCTTCACGCTGGATGGAAGCGCAGCTATCAACAATAAGCTGGCAGGCCTCGTCGTACTGAAGGGCCTCACCGCTTCTCAGGCAGCGGACAAACTTGCGGGCGCGCTCAAGGCCTACCTCAAGGAACCAAAGGTTGCAATAAGCATCCTCTCAGTGCCAAAGCCTGTGATTCTGCTCAGCGGCGGCATCAACAAGGGTGGCGCAACACCAGTGAATGACAACACTACGCTTGCGGAGCTGCTCACCGTAGTCGGCTTCAACGACAATGCGGATCTCAGCAAGGTGCGCGTCATTAGCCGGGACGAAGCGGACGTTCGCACCACCAAGGAGTTTAACTTCCTCAAGTGGCTCAAGCCTCTGCCCGGAGACAAGCCCGATGACACTCAGAATCCGATCCTGAAGGACCGGGACTTCGTGCATGTGCCGCTGAAGATACTTCCGGGAACCGGCGTGGCAACGGTTGAGGGCGCGGTCATTCGCCCAGGCATCGTTCCCATCCGCGTGGGAGTTCCCACTACGCTGCGCGAACTGGTCTCACTCTCCGGCGGCGTCAATCCCGGTGCCGACAGGAGGCAGGTCTCGGTTCGCAGGGTTGGCGTCGAGCGGCCCATGGTGGTGGACTACGACAAGATGGAGGCCGGAGATCCGCTGCACAACCTCGTGGTGAATGCAGACGACATCGTCTATGTTCAGACACTGGGGCCGGATCAGTATATCAACCTTACCGGCGCATTTGTGCGAGCGGGTAAGCTGCCCTATGTCAAGCAGATGACGCTTACGCAGGCCATCTCCGAGGTGGGCGGCATCGTTCTGGCAGCCAAGGACCACGAGGGACGCATCTTCCGGCACCCTGGCGGTACGGCGGACCCCACCAAGACGCAGATCATTGGGTTCAACTACCGCAAGGTTCGGCAGAACCAGGAGCCTGATATCCTGCTTGAAGCCGGCGACACCATCGAAATACAGCAGGGCAAGCCGCCGGGAACTGAGCCGTCCCTTCTCCAGGCGATTCAGACGGCCATCAGCCTTCTGTTCAGCTTCGACCTGGTGTTTGGAGGCGGGAGGCGAAGGTAGCCGTCCACAGCCCCAAGTTGGAAGCCTCAACAACATGGCCCCAGCGCACATTGCGCTGGGGCCTTTCTGTTTAGTGAGCGTGTTGATTTGCGCTGGCATTCCATTCTACGTGAAGCTGGCTATGCACCGAAGTATGAGGGCGGCCTCTCAGATGCCTGAGACGCTGGATCCTACTCCCGTGGGCAAGGTAACGCGCCGCGGTGCCCCCTGAGCCAGTGGGCCGAGAGGCATTGTACAGCTTTAGGGATAAGGGCTGTGGATCGGATTGTCGAGGACAGTTGTGCGGAGGGACCAGGTCGGATGACACCTAGCCGATGAGTTCTTGAAGATGCCGACGCGCAGCCGTCATTCTAGTGAAGGCAGGAATTCAGGTGGGCAGCCTGGGTTCCCGCTAAGGACATGCGGGAATGACGGTTTGGCAGAATGTGGCGATGTGATGACCGACGCCTATGATGTAGGCCAGCGCGAATGCCCTAAGGATCCTACAGGTCCCATAGGTCCCATAGGTCCCATAGGTCCCATAGGTCCCATAGGTCCCATAGGTCCCATAGGTCCCATAGGT
>VFKD01000161.1 GCA_009885735.1 bacterium | reverse complement strand
TGTCGCCGCGTGCAACCGCGATTCCGCCTAGCGCTCGTGCAGTGAGGTCACGCACGGTTACGCGGCGGTCCTTCAGGGCCAGCGACGCGGATGCGCCGTCGAGAGTCCAGCGGTCGAACGTGACATCAATGGCAAGAACCTCTGCGTGTGCCTCGATCTTGTTGCCTACCTCGTGCCAGATGAATTCAGCATCGGCGGAGACTTGACCGCTTGAGACGGACTTTGGCACATCAGGAATCTGCGTAACCTGCACTCCCCGAAGCACGACAGTGCCCGATGCTGCTGCTCCCTTCGGGCTGCGCGACACGTGGACTTTGGCGGATAGCTCACCGTCGCCGATTGCTCCATTCGTCGTGATGTCCACCGCATCACCCTTCAGTGCGAGGTTCAGGTTTGTAGCATGAAACTTGTACTTTCCGTAATAGATTGACGATGCCGCCGTGTCGGCTTGGGCCGTCCACCGTCCTTGCGACAACGACACATCAGCCGTGAATCCAGAGGTTCCAGGCAGCCTCACCTTCCCGTATCGGGCATTGATTATCTGTCCAGTTACGCTTCCTCGGAGCGACGGGCTGGACAGCGGACCCCAAACGGCGACGTTGGCGGACACCACTGAGCGGCCAAGCTGTACGTCCTTTGGCAGTTCGGCTCGGGCCAGCAAGGGTCGCAGCACTGCTGCGGAGGTTGGACCAGTGACAACGCGAAGTTCGAGTTGATTCTGTGCGCCAGTGCCTACCGAGCCGCTGACCTCAACGCGGGCGCCCTGCACGTTTCCAACGAGCGTGCCCGAAACACCGCTTGGGGAGTAGGTTAATTGGCCATTCACCTGGGTGATTGGCGCCGGAAGCTCGGCTGCTTGTAGTTCGGCACTGGTGATCTGGGCGCTAGCGACTACCTTCACATCCCAGTTTCCGCTAGGTGTGCTTGAGCCGATCACGGCGACTTCGCCCTCCACGAACCCGGTAGGAATCGTGACAGATCGAGAGAGGAAGCGATTCACGAACGGTGCGCCACTGCCGCGAAGTTTGGTCACGTAGACTGCAAACTCGCGAGATGAAGGCGAGATGAAGCCTGAAACATCGGCGGACTGCACCGGCCCATTTGCGCCCGATGCGGTCACGGACCATTCGTATCGGCCATCGGAGCGGGGTACGATTCGGCCTGCGATGCCCACGAGTTTGGCAGCGAGCGGAGACTGGGCTCGGTCCGTATGAGTCGGCATGGCGCGGTCGTTGTATGTCAGAACGCCATTCTCGAAAGTTATCGCCGTTGCAGCCGGTTTTGAAGGTACCCCGCGCTGCACGTCCAGAACATCCTGAAAGCTCCATCGGCCGGTCGGATCTCTCGATATAGCGCCTGTGGGCGATACAAGGTGAACCGATTGAAGATACGGAGCCGAGGGAGATCGGGGCCAAAGAAACTCCTTCGCGCTAAATCGCACAATCACCCGCTCAACGGCGAGCCGGTCGAGCGTCGAAGCCGAGGGGTTCTTGGCTCCGATGCGGACATTCACCAACTCAATTCCGGAAGGTGACCAGCGCGCCTCGGCGATGTCTACCGGCCTGCCGAGCGTGCGGCTCGCCTCGCGGGAGAGTATCGCTGAGGTCGAGCGGGTAGTGAGGTGGCGTGCTTTGAGGCCGGCAAGAGTGCAGAGCGTTCCAACCGCGATGAGCGGGAGGACGATGATGGCGCCGCGAACAGCCAGGGCAGGCCCGGACCACTTCATTGGAGCGTCTGGGGTGCTACAGGAGTGTTCGTGGCTTGTTATCCGACTGATGCGAGACGGTCCGCCAGGATTTTCTTGGAGAAATCAATGGCGTTATAGCTGCTGCGTATGAACGGCCCCGACGCTACAAACAGAAAGCCCATCTCCTCGCCCAGACGGCGATACTCGTCGAAGACGTCGGGGTGGATGTATTCTCGGACTTCGAGGTGTCGGGTCGTTGGCCGCAGATACTGGCCAATCGTGATTGCGTCCACGCCCGCGCTGCGCAGGTCCTGCAGGGTGGTGACAATCTCGCCCTTTGTTTCGCCTAGTCCCAGCATGATGCCTGACTTGGTGTAGACCTTCGAATCGATCTGTTTGACCGTTTGTAAGAGCTGCAGAGTTCGTCGGTAGCGAGCGCCGACGCGCACCTCCGGGGTGAGCCGTTCTACAGTTTCGATGTTGTGGTTGTAGATGTCGGGCTCGGCGTCCACCACAATCTTGATGCACCACCTCTTTCCCTTGAAGTCTGGAGTGAGCACCTCGACGATGGCGTTCGGGATCTCTGCGCGAAGCGCCCGAATGGTTTGCGCGAACTGCTCCGCGCCTTCGTCCTCCAGTTCGTCGCGAGCCACGGAGGTGACCACAATGTGCTTCAGACCCATGCTGCGCGCGGTCTCGGCGACGCGCTGGGGCTCGTGCGTATCCACCGCATCGGGCTTGCCCACCTTGATGGCGCAGAAGCCGCAGCTTCGAGTGCATGTGTCGCCAAGTATCATGAAGGTGGCGGTCTTCTTTGACCAGCACTCGCCCAGGTTTGGGCACCGCGCACTTTCGCACACAGTGTTCAGCTTGGCGTCACGCATCATGCCCTGGACTTCGCGCACGGTGTCTGGGCTGGGCACTCGCTTTGTGAGCCACACGGGCAAGGTACGATTCACTAGGGCTCCGCTTCTTTGCCAACGGCATTCCCGCTGCCGCTCGCCTACAACAGTTAGTTTACCCGTGGGGTCTCGCACCGTCAACGACACTTGACGGGGTATTCCGGTAATCCGCCGCGCCTTGACAGAGCCAAAAGCGCGTGAGTATACTACCAAGGTTCATGGAACGATTCCATACGCGCCGCGGTAGCTCAGTTGGTAGAGCAGGGGACTGAAAATCCCCGTGTCACTGGTTCAAATCCGGTCCGCGGCACGCTCATGTGCCGCTGAGGGTGGCCCACACCCTCAGTTCCACCCCCGGCAGATGGGCCGACGTGGCTCAGTGGTAGAGCAGCTCACTCGTAATGAGCAGGTCAGCGGTTCGAATCCGCTCGTCGGCTTGCACACCTAGGTTGCCAAACGCGCGCCCCTACACCCTTGCTCGTTCGTGTAGGGGCGCACTGCACTCTCGAGCTACCCTGTCGACAATGCATTCTCCAGGGCGTCCACAACCTGCTCCATCGCCAGCGCCCTGCTTCCCTTTACCAGGACGACGTCCCCGGGTTTTACCCGCCCTATCGCTATCTCAATCGCCTCTTGCGTGCTTGCCGCGGTGAGCGTGGACAGCGTTGAGCCGTACCGTCCGGCAGAGTCCGCGACCAACGAGGCATTTTGCCCAACGGCGACGAGAAGGTCGATCCCCATCTCCTCCGCATACCTTCCAACTTCGATGTGCGCCGAGTCTGATTCACTCCCGAGCTCACGCATGTCCCCGAGTATAGCAACAGACCTCTGGCCGCCTGCGCGGGCCCGAGTGGCAAGCGCACGCAGCGCCGAGCGCATGGATGCAGGAGCGGCATTGTAGGCGTCGTTCAGAATCACAGTCCCATTCGGCAGTGCAATGGGAGTGAGTCGCATGCTCGGAGAGGCAAGCGTCTCTAGGCGTGCGGCACACTCGGCTCGGTCTATTCTGAACCATTCGCCCACGGCAATTGCCGCGGCCGCATTCAGGAGGTGATGGTCGCCATCAAGGGGTATTCGCACCCGCACTCCGTTGATCTGCCCCTCGGTTCGCTCCGGAGCAACGGATGGATTCGTTATGCGCCAGGTGGCCGCTGGGTTGTAACCGAATGTTTCAACCCTGCACCTGCAGCGGCTGCGGAGGGTGGGCAGGAACTCGTCGTCCGCGGGAAGCACCGCAAGCCCGTCCGCTGGGAGTGCATCAAGCAGCTCCGCCTTTGCCGCTGCTATGGCCTGCCTCGAACCGAGCAGCTCAAGATGCGATGAGCCGATATTCGTGATGACGCCCACGGTCGGAACGGCAATATCCGCAAGGTACGCGATCTGTCCTGGTCCCCGCATTCCCATCTCTAGGACACACGCTTCGTGATCAGGCGTCAGCTCCAGAATCGCCATCGGCAGTCCATACTCCGTGTTAAAGTTTCCTGGTGAAACATAGACACTCAAGCGCGACGAAAGCACGTGAGCTATCGTGTTTCGAGTCGAGGTCTTGCCAACGCTCCCGGTTACGCCCACGACGGATGCCGACATTGCAAGCCTGTGGCTCCTTGCCAGAGCGCCGAGAGCAAGGGTTGTATCGTCCACCAGAAGGAGATTGCCGGATGTTGTACTCTGCCTGCTCACTATGCAGGCCGCTGCTCCTGCGGCGAATGCGGCCTCCAGAAAGTCGTGCCCGTCTGCGTTCTCGCCGGACAGCGCGAAGAAGAGTGTTCCAGGACTCGCCTTGCGTGAATCTATGCACACGCTGGTGACCACGGCATCCGGATTGCCGGTCAGCTTGGCGCCCAGTGTGTGTGCCACTTGTTTGAGGGTAAATTCCATGGTTGGAGGCGCTCCTTTAGGGATTAGCCTAGATGCTACACTCTTGCAGCCCTTGGTGTCTAGCCGGGAGCGCACATTTCGCATTTCGACGGGCGATCAGGGGGTCTGCACGATGGGCAGGATTCGCGTGGCTGTGCTGATGGGCGGACGCTCCGCCGAACGAGAGGTCTCGCTCTCAACGGGTCGCCAGATTGTGAGCGCCCTCGACCCTCAGCGTTATGACGTGAGTGCGCTAGATGCCGCCGCATTGCAGGCTGGACCAGATTTGGCGGGTCCGGCCGGCGCGATTCCATCTTCCAATGTGGCAGGTGCAGCAGAGCTCGTCCTTCGCCAGGTGAGCGTGCCCCAGCTCGTGACCAACGATGCCGCCCGGCCGGATGTCGTGTTTATCGCTCTTCACGGCCGAGGAGGCGAGGACGGCACCATTCAGGGAATGCTCGAGGTTCTCGGCATCCCCTACACGGGCTCGGGCGTTCTCGCGAGCGCGGTCGCCATGGACAAGTCCAAGGCGAAGAAGCTGCTGCGTGCCGAGGATATCCGGGTACCGGACTGGATTGAGGTGACAAGGGGCGACGAGGTTGTGGAGGTGGACCGGGTGATCTCGCGCCGGTTCGGCTACCCGGTCATTGTTAAGCCGAACTCCGAGGGCAGCACCATCGGATGCACTCGGGTAAGGGCTCCGGTTGAGCTATCTGACGCAATCGGGGAGGCTTTGCGGCACGACACGCTCGCGCTCATAGAGCCGCTCATTTCAGGAGTGGAGATCACAGCAGGCTTGCTCGGCACTCGCGATCCGCAGGTGCTTCCGCTTATCGAGATTGCCTCGGCGTCCGGCTTTTACGATTTTGAGGCGAAGTACTCCCCTGGCGCCAGCAAGCACACCATCCCTGCTCGCATTAGCGCGAAGGCCCAGGAGCGTGCAATCGACTACGCCCGCAGGAGCCACGATGCCTTGGGATGCAGCGGCATGTCGCGGGTGGACATGATGGTGACCGGAGATCAGCCGTACGTACTTGAGGTCAACACTATCCCTGGGATGACACCCACAAGCCTGCTGCCGGAGGCTGCTGCCGCAGCCGGAATCCCGTTCCCAGAGCTCCTGGATCGGCTCATCTGGTCGGCTATTGACGAGTGGCGAGCGAGGGGATAGGCGCGGGGAAAGTCAACGGAGATCTACCACTGAGGACGCAGGGGAGCGCGGAGTTGGTCAGCGCCGTTGTCTCGTTCTCGGTGCCTCTAGCGCAGCGGGTGGTAAACGAAGGGCAAGAAGGCCGCTCCGGAAACCCCGGAGCGGCCTTCTCTATATGGTGGAGGTGCGGAGACTCGAACTCCGGTCCCCGGAGATACACCCCAAGCGTCTACGAGCATAGTCTGCGGTTTAATCTCGCGCAGTTGGCTCCCGCAGACAGGATCCGTGTGCGCCATTCCGCTATGTTTCCCCAGCATGGGCGGCGGACGCGCCCGGCTAGGTAAGTTGGCTTAGGTTACGCCCGAAGCCGTCTCGGCCAACAGGAGACGGGCGGACGCGCAGCCCTTAGGCTGCGAGCGCGTACTGGTTAGTGTTCGCGTTTAGTGTTTTGCCGCTTTTTACGAGGCCAGCGGCGCCTCGGCTCGCAACTTGAAGTGCCGTCACCCAGGTCGACACCAATCACCCCCATGGATCAACTATTATAGGCAACTCTTGCCCATACGTCAAGGTCTTGCAAGCGCCTAACGCTAGTCAGCGACCTCTTCGCTTGCCTGTCAGTGGTATCTACGTATCTGAGCGCGGTACAGTTTCAGGAGGCAGCCTACCTCTACCGCCTTCACACCCTGTTCCGTTGTTCCACAAAGCCGGCGCCACGGTCGCGCGAAGGCGTTGAGCGAGCCTGCTTTCGAGTCCTCGTGGCTGGGGCTACGGGGTGACCTTCATCCGTTCAGTGTGGCTCAAGACTATCCACTTTCCGTGCCTAGATACTACCGACATTCGTCCTGTCTGTATAAGTTTATTCTCAATTCCTATATCTGGAGATCGAGTGACGATTCGAGCATCGCCTTCGACGCTCTCTAGGTCATCGTGGCCAATCTCGCTTACTTCAGGATGATGAGATTTGATTGATAGGTACTGATCGGAAGCGTAGAAGAGACAACTGGGCCGCCTGGGAGGGCCAACCGCAATCACTAAGTCGGCGCCGGTATTCGTCGCACTGCGTGAAGCAGACTGGACTGCGGCGTGTAGGTCCGCGATGAACTCTCGCTGCACGACGGGTACGAGCTCGACCGCGGCAACCAAGGCGAATGCCGCTGACCCGCAGAGGAGCGAGACAACTGCAGGCCGTGCGCGATTCGCCAGGACAAGCGCCCATGTCGCTAGGCAGCCAATCGCCATGGCGCCGAACAGATGCTGAGCTGCCAAGAGCAGCTCCGGCGGGATGGCATCGAGCTTTATTGGCCGGTTGCTTAGGCGCTCCGCTGCGCTGAGAATCTGACGGTGAAACAGCAGCGCCAAGCCCATCCCACCGCTCATTCCGGCGGCTATCGCTGCACACCTCCGCACAGCCGTCGATGACTTCACTGCCTCGATTGCTTCGCTTAGGTAGGCGCCCGTAAGAAGCGCGGCCGCCGGGTACAGCGGAAGAATGTAGCTAACGAGCTTCGACCCACTGATTGAGAAGAAGACGAAGACCACCCAGAACCAGCACTTCAGCAGGCGTATGAAACCATCTGCAGGCAGATCAGCACGACGGCGTGCAAGGCTGCTCGCGGTGAACACGCTCCAAGGAAAGAAGCCCACCAGAAACGCCGGCACGAAGAACCAGAACGGCGCCTTGTGGGCCGTATCGCCGCCTCGAAACCGGCCTATGTGCTGCCGGACGATGTACTCATCGAAGAACACCGACCCGCTCGCTTGCCAGGCGGCAATGTGCCACGGAGCGGCAATGAGCGCCAACAGCACAATGCCTGGCAGCACTTTGAGGCATACAGCTGTGTGGTGCAGAGCCCTGAGAATGTCCTTTGGGCCGTGGGTCGCATACACGACGAGGATGGCAACCGGCAGCAGTGTGCCTACGACTCCTTTGGTGAGGAGCCCGAGCGCACAGAACACCCAGAAGAGAGTCCATGGGCCCTTCTCGCCCGCACGGCGCTCCAGGCACTTGTGGCCGCAGAGGACCGCGAGGAGAATCCAGAGCGTAAGCAGAGAGTCGGTTGTCATTTGTCGCGCAATTCCCAAGGGAATTGGCGAGAGGGGATAGGCGAGGGCGGCGGTCAATCCTGCGGTTCGCCCAAACCTAGAAGTGCCTACCCAAAGCAGGGTGAAACAGATGAGGGTTGCGGCGAGCGCGCTCGGCAATCGCGCAGCAAGCTCATTGCGCCCAAACACCTGCATCGAGACAGCACACACCCAGTAGGTAAGGGGTGGTTTCTCGTAGAACAGCTCGCCGCCTACTCGAGGGGCCACATAGTCGCCTCTCACCAACATCTCGCGGGCCGCCTCTACATAGAGGCCCTCATCGAGATCGACGATGCCCATGGCTCCCAGATTGACCCAAAACGCCATAATGCAGGCCAGAGCGACCACGGCGAACGCGGCTGGCGTGGGACGAAGGCCGCGAGGAGGCGGGATGTCGGCCTTGACCTCCACGGCAGTCGACGAGTTATCGAAGGCCATTTTTCGTTCGTGACATCGTGGTCAGTGGATTGGCCCGAAGAAGCACCCACTCGCGTTGGGTCGCCTCAATGCTCAAGCCGGGCACCACTGCCATCAGCGGAGCGACGCGCTTCTGCTCGGTGAGGATACTTGACGGTCGATTGGCTGAGATGAACGCCTCGATGGGTTCTGATTCCCACCGCTCAATCAGTGTCGAGTCATCCCCATTTGCTCCGGGCCTCAGGCGCGCCTGAGCAATTGGGAGATAGAAGAAGACACTTGGGCGCCGAGGCCGGCCCACGTGAATTGCGAATGGCACTCCTTGGCGCACGCGATCCGCTGCCTCCGCCGTGATTAGCCTCAAGTCGCGGTTGGTAGCTCGATCGAGAGCGTTTAGGCCCTCTGTCACCATCACGCCAATGAACACCACCATCGTAGCGCCAAGAGCGGCCAATCCCTTGGGTCCGCTTCCACGCTTAGCGGTAATCCAGGCTGCCAAGAAACCGATGGCGCAGACCACCATGGCATGAAGCGCGAAGCTCACGATGTAGGGCGGCACTTCGTGGTGGATGCGGTGCTCCTGGGGTTGGCGTGCAATCCAGCTTGCGCCGAAGAGGCCGCTGGCGAGCGCCGCCACTCCGGTCACAGCTAGGGCTCCGAGCGCAAATCTCAGGGACCTGTTTGCGCTCTGCCGGGACCGTGCAGCAGCCCAGACGCCGATGAGTATGGCTGCAGCCGGATACATGGGCAGAAGGTAGCTGACGAGCTTGGACTTCATCGCGCTGAACAGGATGACAAACCCGACGGCCCAGACGAGCGCAAACAGGCGAGCATCCGCGGACGAGTCCTGCGGCGGCGCTGCCAACGTTCGAAGTCGCCGGATCGCTTCGCGAATTGTTGCCACGATGGCGCCTGGAAGCAGAAAGCTCCACGGGAACATGCCCACAATCAGCGCCGGGACGTAATACCAGAACTGCTGCACGTGGTCGAAGTTGGTTCCATTTAGAAGCTGGACGTGGTGCAGCAGCCAATACTCTTCATAGAAGATACGTCCATTCGCTGCGGAGGCCGCGATGTGCCACGGCGCAATCACAGTGGTGAGCAGGATCAGTCCGCCAATTGGCCGTGCGCGCCAAACTTGAGCAACGACCTCACGTACTCTGAACTTGTGACGAACTACCAAGAAGGCTAGGCAGAGTGGGATAGGCACGAGCCCTGGCACGCTCTTGGCC
>VFKD01000094.1 GCA_009885735.1 bacterium | reverse complement strand
GCGGGCAGTCCGTGGGAACATCCAGGAAGTTGCCCTTCTGGCCCCAGATGATGTTGTGCTGAAGCTGATTGATGAGCGCGTTCGACGTCGCAAACTCACTCGTGCGAAGCATGTCCGAATGGATGACGACTCCCGTGATGGCGGCAGGGGTCAGTTCACCTGGATAGCCGTCCACGGCAACGTAGCGGAAGCCCTGAAACGAAAAGTGAGGCTCGAAGGTCTCCATGCCGCCGCCCCGAAGCGTGTATTTCGCCGTCTGACGCGCGGCACGCAGGTTCTCGGTGTAGAAGTTGCCCTTGCCGTCGAGCACTTCCGAGTGGCGCAGCGTGATGGTGGTTCCAGCTGGACCTTGCGCGGTCAGCTTCACCCACCCCACCATATTCTGTCCGAGGTCCGCCACGGTCTCGCCGGCGGGAGTCTTGAAGATTCGTACCGTCTTAAGCTCTTCGATTTTGCGCACGGGCGGGCCGGCGGGCGCGATGAGGTTGTCCTTGGGTCGCTCGGCCGTCTTCGCTGGTGTCCAGCCCTTGTCGTTATAGGCAGCCGTGCTCCAGCCATCCTTCTCGAGCCTTGCATCGGCAGTGTCGCCATGGTATATCTCGGAGAGTAAGGTGGCGCCTGTGGAGGCCTTCCAGCGGTCATCGGTGCCGATGGTCTCTTCGCTGCCGTCCTTGTAGGTCACTCGAATCTGGCAGAGCAGTGCGAGGCGACTGCCGTAGTGGTTGCGCTGGCCCGAGAAGCCGATCTCTCCGCGATACCAACCGTTTCCAAGCATCGCTCCCACGGCGTTCGAACCGCTCTTGAGCAGCTTAGTGACATCGTAGGTCTGGTACTGTAGCCGCGTCTTGTAGCTGGTCCAGCCTGGAGTGAACAGCTCATCACCAACGCGCTTGCCGTTGATGCGCAGCTCGTAGAGGCCGTAGCTAGTGGCATACGCGCGTGCGCTTACGATGCCGCTCTTAAGCTGGAAAGATCGGCGGAGAATGGGAACCGGTCCCGGCACCTTCGGGTCGTCTGGAAGGTCGGGCTCGATCCACGAGGCGGTCCAGTCCGAAGGGCTCAGCAAACCCATCTCCCAGTATGCCGGTTTGCTCCATCCGGAGGCCTTGCCTTGGCTGTCCCAAACGCGCGCCTGCCAATAGTATCGCTTGCCGGAGGCAGGCG
>VFKD01000402.1 GCA_009885735.1 bacterium | reverse complement strand
TCTCCGCGCGAGAGTACACATGACCTTCTCACCTCGAAGGTCCGCAACCTTCTGTTGCCTTCTGCTCTCGGCCCTTATGCTCGCAGGAGCCGTCTGGCCCCAGGCCCCTGCCAAACCGACTCCTGCCGCAAGCAAACTCTGGTCGGTGCAGCCAGTGCGCCAACCAAGGGTTCCAGTCACAAAGAACACGACCTGGACTAAGAATGCGATCGATTCTTTTCTTCTAAACAAGATGGAACGTGCCGGCGTTCGTCCCTCCGGACCGGCGGATCGCCGCACCCTCATCCGCCGAGCCACCTACGATCTTACGGGACTTCCACCCACACCCGAAGAGATTGATGCTTTTGTGACCGACAAGTCTCCTGGTGCATTCGAGCGGGTGGTGGACCGACTGCTGGCGTCGCAACATTATGGCGAGCAGTACGGGCGCCGCTGGATGGATGTAGTTCGCTATGCAGACACGGCAGGAGAAAACACCGACCACCCCCTGCCCCACGCTTGGCGCTATCGCAACTGGGTAATCTCAGCGTTCAACCAGAATAAGCCATACAACGAGTTCTTGAAGGAGCAGATTGCGGGTGACCTGATCGCTGCGCAAGGACCCTCGGAAAAATACGCCGGACGAGTAACAGCCACTGGCTACCTCGCCATTGCAAGGCGATTTGGTCACGACATCGACCAGGACATGCACCTCACCCTTGAGGACACCATCGACACGGTGGGCAAGTCGATGCTAGGCCTATCCATCGGCTGTGCCCGCTGCCACGACCATAAGTACGACCCTATCACTGCGAAGGACTACTACGGCCTCTACGGCATCTTCAGCAGCACAAAGTTCTCGTACCCCGGGTGCGAGCCGAAACAGCAGCCCAAGGACCTGGTGCCGCTCGTCTCACAGGCAGTGCGCGCGACGAATGACAAGATTCTTCAGGAGAAACTAGCCGTACTCGACAGCCAGGTCTCGGGCATCACCGGCACGCTGCCGGAGGAGTCGCGCCGCCTTCAGTCTAGGTCCCAACGGGCTGCAGTAGTGCTTGCTGAAGGCGATATCGCAGACGGCTCGGGCAAGGATATTTCGGCGGGCCAGAAGCTGCCTCTCGACCGAGTCGCGGTGCGCAAGGGAGATGTCCTCCTGCTTTCGATCTCGCCTAAGGCGAACCACGGCGCAGACACAACGCTTGTGGAGTGGGGAATCTCCGAGGTTGGCGGCCAGGGCCGCACATGGAGCATATCGGACCTCGTACACGAGCTTGCCGCAGGCAATCCTCACGCCGATCGATATGGCAACCGTGCCGCCTGGTGCTTCCTGGATTCCCACGACGGATACGCCTTCATGTCGGACAAACACTTATTCATTGATGGGCAGCGCAGCCTGTCTAGCTGGCAGGCCGGGGACACGCCGTCGGTCCTAGTCAATTCGTCGGACATGCCCGTAAGAGCTTGGACCACGCTTCCTGCGCGCTCGTTCTTTATGCATCCCGGACCCAAAGGTCCCGTCGCCCTCGCGTGGCTCTGCCCCATCGATGGCGAGGTGGGACTTGTGGGACGGATAGCCGACGCTCATCCGGGAGGCGATGGAGTGGGCTGGTCGATTCAGCGCCTTTCCTCCCCTACAGCCGGTGCAAGTCTTTCCCAGGAGTTCGCCGCTCTCGGAGCGAAGAGCGTTGACCTTCAACGCGTGCAGGCCACTAAGAACGAGCTGATCCGTCTCGCTGCCGTTCAAGTAGCCTTCGCGGTGGCGGAAGCCGAGCCGAAGAACGCTCGCCTGCACGAGCGCGGAGACCCCACAGCCCTGGGCGAAGAGGTGCCGCGCAAATTCCTTGCGGTTCTGGGCGACCAGAGACTGAAGGCGCCGAAGTCCAGCGGCCGCCTGGAATTGGCGGACTGGATTGCGAATCCCACGAACCCGCTCACCGCTCGTGTATTTGTAAATCGCGTGTGGCAATGGCACTTCGGGCGAGGATTGGTGAAAACTCCGAACGACTTCGGCACTCGCGGCGCCGCACCCACCCACCCTGAGCTGCTCGATTACCTGGCCGACCGGTTTGTGCGCAGCGGATGGAACATGAAGGCGCTGCACCGCCTTATCATGCTCAGTGCGGCATATCAAAGCTCATCTCTTCGCGCGACTGCTCAGAGAACGCCGAATGCTGTGGACCATGTGGACAGAACAGACACATACACGCTCTTTCAGCGGCGCCGGCTCACGGCGGAGGAGCTTCGAGACTCTCTTCTGGCCGTGAGCGGCGAACTCGACCAAACTCCAGGCGAAGCGCATCCGTTTCCGCCGGAATCCGGATGGTCGTTTACCCAGCATGCACCTTTCGCCGCCGAGTATGAGACCAACAAGCGAAGCGTCTACCTGATGCAAAAGCGCAACCGAAGAGCACGATTCTTCGCCCTCTTCGACGGCGCGGACCCAAACTCGAGCACGCCCCTGCGAGAGATAACCACCGTGCCCACTCAGGCGCTCTACTTCATGAACGACCCGTTCGTACACTCCTGTGCCGAGAAGTTTGCCCAGCGGATTCGCGAGGGCGCACGTACGACTCCTGAACATATCTCCGTCGCCTATAGGCAAGCTCTGGGCCGCAAACCGAGCTCAGTGGAAATGCAGGAGGCGCAGACGTTTATTCGGAACTATACAGCAGGCTTGAACCAGGTGGCGCCGGAACAGAATGAGCAGTCCGCCATGGCGGCTTTTGCTCGCCTGCTTCTTTGCGGAAATGAGTTCTTGTACGTAGACTGAGCACGCACCCTTCGACTGCGCTTCGGTGCGGCTGAAGCGCGGTCAGGGCGTACGGATGTGGTCGATGTAAACACTCTCCAACAGGAACAGACGAATGACGAAGACACCTGGAATATCAAGAAGTCGGTTTATCCGGTCTGCCGTGGCAGGCTCAATTCTGATGCCCGCCATCCTGCACGAGATGCTGGCGGAGGCAGATGCAGCGCTCCCAACCGATCCGCTGGCTCCTCGCGCGCCGCACTTCCCTGCCAAAGCCAAGCGAGTCATATTCCTCTTCATGACAGGAGGTGTCTCGCACGTTGATACATTCGACCATAAACCGCGCCTATACTCGGACGTAGGTAAGGAGGTCAAATTCGATCATCCCGAAATCAAGAACAGGCCAGGATATGAACGTATCTTCTTGAAGAGACCGCAATGGGATTTCAAGAGATACGGCCGGTCGGGAGCAGACGTGAGCGGCCTCTTTCCCCATATCGCCGAGTGCATGGACGATATTGCGCTTATCCGCTCGATGCACACGGACCACTCCAACCATTACAACGCCACGCTGGGAATGCACACCGGATCCTTCAATTTCGCTCGGCCCAGCCTTGGCGCCTGGGTGAGTTATGGCTTGGGAACCGTGAACCGCAACCTGCCATCGTTCGTCACTGTAGCGCCGGCGCAGACGTATGCGGGTTCACAGGTCTATTCCAGCGATTTTCTGCCTGGAGCGCACCAAGGCACACTGGTCATGCCTGGCAGCGAGCCCGTTGCAGATATTGCACCGCGTACGAGCACGCACCTTCAGAAGCAGGAGTTGGCCGCACTAGCCGCCATGAACCGCCGGCACTTGAAGGGGCGGGAGGCAGACCCTCAGCTTGCCGCGCGAATACGCAGCTTTGAGACGGCCTTCGGTATGCAGTCCGCCGTGCCGGATGTGTTCGATTTCACAAAGGAGACCGATGCCACATTGCGTCTCTACGGACTCCAGCGCGGTGCCACCACCGGATTTGGCTGGCAGTGCCTCGCGGCCCGTCGCCTCGTCGAACGAGGCGTGAGATTTGTGGAACTCATCGACACTGGTTCGTCTGGGAATTGGGATTCTCACGGCGACATGATGGATCATGCGCGTCTAGCCCGAAACGTGGATCAGCCCATCGCGGGCCTGCTGAAGGACTTGAAATCGCGAGGAATGCTCGAGGACACTCTGGTAGTGTGGACCACGGAATTTGGACGTACGCCGTTTAATGATAAGGCGGATGCGAAAGGCAGGGAGCATCACAACTGGGCGTTTAGTTCTTGGCTGGCCGGAGCCGGAGTGAAGCCAGGCACTGTGTATGGCGAGACCGATGATTACGGCATTCGCGTCGCCAAGGATGCCGTCCATGTTCACGACTTTCATGCCACCATTCTGCATCTGATGGGCCTGGATCACAAGCGATTGACGTACCGACACAGCGGCAGGGATTATCGTTTGACAGATGTCTACGGAGATGTGGTGAAGGGCGTGCTAGCGTAGTGCTGGTCTTTCGATGGGGAAGGCGCTGGGGAACGCTGAGAACAGGCAAATACTCAGTCCGTTTTATACGCATGCGTGTCACAGCTCAAGATCGGCGTTGAACTTCTCAGCGGCACCGATAGTTCCTGATGGTTTCGGTGAAGGTAACAACTCATTGGCACAACTCTCCAATCGAATATCGGTCGAGGACAAGCGGTTACTGGCGCTCTGGGCTGCCGGATGCGCCGAGCACGTTCTCCCACTCTTCGAGGAAAGACATCCGCTGGACGACCGCCCCCGCAAGGCCATAGGTGCTGCGCGAGCGTGGGCTCGCGGTGAATTGCCAATGATGAAAGCCCGATCAGCCGCGATTGCCGCCCACGCCGCCGCGCGCGAGGGCGTATGTCCTGCCGCTGAATTTGCCGCCAGGGCTGCTGGACATGCGGCCGCTGCCGCGCATTCAGCAGGTCACGCGAAAGGCGCGGCAGCCTACGCAAGCAAGGCTGTTGCGGCGGAGTCGGCCGTCACGGAACGGAAGTGGCAGCACAGCACATTGCCCAATCATCTTATTGAAGAAGGGCTTCCCGAGCACCTGTATACGGTTAAAGTCACTTGGGTCCTCAAATCAGGATGAATAGGACATCCACCCGATTCGGCGTATATGAGCAAGATTTCCGCATAATTCCATTCGCTGAGTGTTCTACTTCGCCACTGGAGGCAAACCTGTGAAGCATCTGTCATCTCTCCTTGTATTTACAATTGTTGCCCTGAGCGCGCTCGCCTGCACGACGGATTCTCTATCGCAAGAAGATCCGAGTGCGGCTGCCAAGGCGCGCGCCAACCGGCGCCTCGTTCTGGCCGAGTACGGCAGCGGACCTAACCGGTTCGTGGAGATTGGACCGGACGGCAAGATATCCTGGGAGTTCAAGCCGCCCAGCATCTCCGTCATCTTCCAGATACTTCCAAGCGGCAACGTTCTGCTGGGCTACGGCGGCAACCCTACCGGAGTGCAGGAGATAGATCGAAGCGGCAAGGTGGTGTGGGACTACATAAGCAAATGCCCGCAGGTGCTCGGCTGCGAGCGGCTGCCCAACGGCAACACCTTGGTGGCGGAACAGGGTCCATGCCAAGCGGTGGAGGTGGATCCGAAGGGTCAGGTGGTTCACATCACGCCGCTAACGACCACCGAGAAGGGCTACCATCTGCAGGTTCGCAACGTCCACAAGCTCCCAAACGGGAATATTCTAGCGGCGCACGAGGGCGAAGGCGCAGTGCGCGAGGTGGACCCCTCCGGTAAGCTGGTGTGGGAATACAAAGGCGTGGAGAACACGGGGGATGCTCAGCGGTTGCCGAGCGGCAACACACTGATCTCTTGCGGAACGCAGAAGCGCGTGATCGAAGTGGCTCCGGACGGCAAGATCGCCTGGCAATTCAGCGCCACGGACGCGCCGGACCTCAATATCGTCTGGATCTCCAGCATTCAGGTGCTCAAGAACGGCAACATTCTCATTGGCAACTTCCTTCGCGGGAACCTAGGCATCGGCGCCCATGCATTTGAAGTGACGCGCGACAAACGCGTGGTGTGGGTCTACGCGGACCACAACTTGGTGAAGTCGCTCACGACTGTGCGGGCTGTGGGGGAGTAGCAATCTAGCCAGTCCATCGGGCAGGCTTGGGTCGGAGGCACCACCGTGTAGGTGGAGACTCTCGGAACAGCGTGCTATCATAGTCGTGCGTTGCGATGGTTCCACAACGGCGGAGGCGACAGATGAGCGGAGGTCTTTCTACTATTGACGGACTGCTGGATCGAATCTCATTCGATCCAGATATCTTTGGGGGCAAGCCGCTCATTCGAGGACGGCGGCTCGCAGTGGAGCATGTACTGGACATGCTCGCGGCTGGAGACACCCCGGCGGAGATACTAGACGCTTACCCGTGGCTCGAGCCGGAAGACATTCGTGCCTGCTGCGCCTATGCAAACCGGATTGTAAAGAATGAACGGATTGAGCTGCTCGTGCTTGAGACAGCAGTGTGAAGCTCCTCCTGGATAGCTGCGTCTCCAGACATCTCGTCCCACCTCTGATGGCGGCCGAACATGACGTTGATTGGGTAGGCGATTGGCCTGAAGATCCTGGGGACCAAGCAATCCTAGTCCGCGCCCACAATGAACGCCGCACCGTGGTGACAGTTGACAAGGACTTTGGTGAACTCGCCGTGAGGCGGGGCATGCCGCATGCAGGAATTATCCGGCTCGTTGGACTTCCTCTTCGGCACCAAGCCGCAACTCTCATCCAAGTCCTGCCATTGCACGAATCGGAGCTTTCTCTAGGCGCAATTGTAACGGCAGAACTAGGTCGCCTAAGAATACGGCTTCCCTAGTTCGTGGTCGTCGAGCACGAGCACGTCAACCCTTATAGGCGCTAGAATCTCGATGCTATTGAATGCACCGCAACCATCGGTATCAACACTTCTGCCGCACGACCTTCACATCCAAGGAGTTCACTCTCGCCCATGATACCGCCAACTATTCGCCGCTCTCGTGTCCTTCACTTGTTCGCTGTTGCAGTGTCGCTGGCGACTTCGGTCCCCGCACTCTCCCAAACCAAGTCCATCAAGCGCTCTCCCGCACTCACCGTCACTGCGCCAGAGAAGGCAGGCGTAAGCGTCGAGCGGCTCTCGAGAATCGATGCGATGTGCGAGGAGGCGATCAAGAACAACAGCATTCCTGGAGTTGTGGCGCTTGTGGCGCGGAAAGGCAAGATCGTCTATCACAAAGCGTTCGGCATGGCGGACAACGCCTCCGGACGTGCCCTCAAGCCGGACGACATCTTCCGCATCGCATCGCAAACCAAGGCGATCACCGCCACCGCGGTGATGATACTATGGGAGGAGGGCAAGTTTCGCCTAGACGAACCCATCTCGAAGTGGATTCCCGAATTCAAGAATCCACAGATACTGAAGGACTATAACGCTCAGGACGGAACCTGGACCGGCACTCCTGCGAAGCGCGAGATCACCATTCGCGACCTTCTGACTCACACATCGGGCATTGGCTATGGGTTCATCGACCCGGACCCCCGAATGAAGGCAATCTACGCGAAGGCGGGCATCATCGAGGCCTTCACCACGCTGCCGGTCACCATTGGCGAGAACATAAAGAAGCTGGCAAAGCTGCCGCTGCACCACAATCCAGGCGAGCGCTTCACGTATGCCATGGGGCTCGACGTGTGCGGCTACTTCGTGGAGATAGTCTCCGGAATGCCCTTCGACCAGTTCCTGCAGAAGAGACTCTTCGACCCCCTGGGAATGAAGGACACCGGCTTTTATCTGCCTGCCGAGAAGGCCGCGCGCCTCGT
>VFKD01000305.1 GCA_009885735.1 bacterium | reverse complement strand
TTACGCGAGCGAGGGCTTGGCTAAGGTCCTCGATAAGGTCTTCTGGATCCTCAATGCCTACGCTCAAGCGCACCACTCCGTCGGTGACTCCGAGCCTCAATCTGTCGGCTGACGAAAGCGCGACATGCGACATCTCCTTTGGGTAGCTGATGATGCTCTCCACTCCGCCCAGGCTTCCGGTGAGGGTGAACAGTCTCACGCCGTTCAGCATAGCGAGGGCCGCCTCTTCGCCTCCCTTCAATTCGAAGGCTAGCATTCCCCCAAACGATCGCATCTGCGTGCAAGCTAGCGCATGGTTCGGATGCGACTCTAGGCCGGGGTAGTACACGGCTATCACCTTGGGGTGATCCTCCAAGAATCGAGCGATGCGAATTGCATTCTCGGCGTGTCTTGTCATTCGCAGCGAGAGCGTCTTGACTCCGCGCAGGTTCAGATAGGAATCGAACGGGCTTGGCACCGCCCCGGAGATTCTCGATATTGCGGCGAGCCTTTGGGCAATCTCGTGATTGTTGGTTACAAGCGCGCCACCCAGCACGTCGGAGTGGCCCCCGATGTACTTCGTGGTGGAGTGCATCACAATATCGGCGCCGAGATCGAGCGGGTTCTGGCCGAACGGTGTCGCGAAAGTGTTGTCTACCACGGTCAGCGCACCGTTTTGTGCAGCGACCGCCGCGACCTCTCGAATATCCGCCAGTCGAAGGAGGGGATTTGTTGGGCTCTCCATCCAGACCATCTTTGTGTTGGGTCTGATCGCGGAACGGGCTTGGGCTGCCGTGCTGAGTGGCGCAAACGTGGCTTCTAATCCCGCCGGTTTCAGGATGTCCTCCACGAGCCGCCAGGTGCCTCCGTAGATGTCTTCGGTTAGCAGGAGGTGGTCGCCAGGACGAAGGAGCCTAAGCGCGGCATCTGCCGATGCCATTCCGGACGCAAAAGTGAGGCAGTGAGACCCGTTCTCGAGGGCAGCCAAGCACCGCTCGAACGCGCCTCGCGTCGGGTTGCAATGCCGCCCGTAATCGAATCCCTTGTTGACTCCCACCTCGTCGTAGGTATAAACAACGGACAGGGTCACGGGAACGACGGTCGCCCCTGTTGAGGGGTCGGGAGCTTGGCCAGCGTGTACGGTTTTGGTGTCGAACCTCACCTATCGCTCGCGCTCTTCAATTGCGAACACCACGTTCTTGGGCAGCTTTGGAACAGAGCGTATTGCGCAAGGCTGCGTGAACGCCATGGTCACGATGGTGTTGGGGCCAGGCTTTGTGACAATCACTGGGACTGTCGCTTTGTCCGCTTCGATCTTGATCTCGCCGAAGGCAACGCTCCAGCCTCCGGTAGGCTTTGCTCCCAGAAAGTAGGCCACCACGTCTTGTCTCTTGAAGTCGACCGCAGGTACCTTTGGTCCAGCTGGATGCGGTGAGTGCTTCTTCCAGATCGCGGCAAACTCCGCCTTGGTTCGCAACACGTCCTGTTTTGTCTCACGGATTCCGCTGCCACTCATGACGATGTTTAATCCTGCGGGAGTGGACTTCTTCTGTCCCGCGGTCTGCGACGGCGATTCTGGTCGTTGACTCATGGCCTCGGTACCTCCCAAAGGCAGCATGACTGTGGTGATGGCAAGCAGTACCACGTAGTGAAGCCTGTATCCTGCGCCAAAGGTCGCAGGTGTGCTGAATATCCCATTACCGCTCACTTTTCCTACCTCCGTTCTCCATGCGCGCCGGTTCTGACCGCAGTTCAGCGCATAATTCCCGCTTCTCCTGAGCCTGCCAACCCGCTCACCCTGAGCGCGGCTCAGCCCAACACACCCGCTCACCCTGAGCGCGGCACAGCCGTTTCGTGCCGCAGTCGAAGGGTCGACCGAGGCGCAGTCGCATAGTGCACACAACCTTGTCTGTCCGAACGACCCTGACCGTTACCGCCGGGCAAGATGGTGCGTATCGTTTAACAGTCTCAGCTTCATCGATCCGCTGGCAATCTCAATGATAGAGACGGACGCATTGTCAAGCGTGATGTGCTGCAGCGCTTCTGGCCCGCACCCTAACGCAATGCACACGATCACCTTCATGCTGCCCCCGTGACCCACGATAATCGCGGTCTCGTGTACGGACTCGTGCAGCACCTGGTCAAACACTCGGACCATTCGCGCCCACACCTGATTGACGCTCTCCGCTCCAGGCGGTTCCACGCCGCTGCCGAACGAGACCAGCGTGTCGGTGCCGTATTCGGCCTCAATCTCGGCACGTGTCTTGCCTTCCCAGTCGCCATAGCCGCGCTCACGCAGGTCGCTGTACGCGCGAGTCGGCACGCCGTGCGGTACGGCGATTGCCTCTGCAGTTGCGCGGGCCCGCTGCAGGTCGCTGGACCAAATCCACTTGACTTCCTCATCGGAAAGGCGAGCCGCCACGCATTGCGCTTGGACCTTGCCCTCTTCCGACAGAGGCGTGTCGGACTGTCCTTGGAAACGATTCTCGGCGTTCCAGCTCGTCTCGCCGTGCCGAACCAGGATGATCCTTTGCAATCGGCCTCCGATGAAACCTTCGAATGCGCCAAGTATACCTCTCGTGCAGGAGGCAGGAGATCGGTGGAGAATAGAGGAGAGCGGACCTATCTGCTCCGCACTGGAGAGGCACGAGTGAAGCGAGGTTCCAGAATTGCCATTGTGATAGGGCTCGTCGCGATCGGAGCGGTCGCGGGCCTCTATGCGTCGTCTGGCGAGTATCGCGCTCCCAAGATGACCATTGAAATGGCCAACAGCCTCGTTAAGTCTGGGTGTGAGACGCTGGCACGGGCCGATGCCGCAGCTATGCTCTCCGTTGTGGCGGCGGATGCCAGAATACTGGGAATGGATCGCACCAGGCTGGAGGAGGTCCTGGATCGCACGTTTACCGAGCTAGGCGGCAGATTACTCATCGCTGAACCCACGAACCTGGTCCTATCGTTGGAGCGGGAGCAAGCGATGGTGGCGTTCGACATTAGAGTGTCAGAGAAATTGCGCGATGCCGATGCCATCTACTTCAACACGCGAATGAGGCTTCAGCTTGCTCGCGTCAAGACTTCACGCCTCTTCGGCCTAGCTCACGGCACCGAATGGCAGATTCTCTCTGCCGAGTGCAATCCACCGATAGAGATTCCGGACAGATAGATGATCGACGGCCGCTTTGCAATCGACTACCAGGTTCACTCCACCAGGTCGCACGATGGCTTGGCTACGATTCGCGAGCAGTGCTTGCGCGCGCTGGAGATGGGGCTCGACGAGATTGGCTTCACCGAGCACAAGGACTTCGATCCAGCAGATCCGGCCGTGGGTTACTTCGATTATGCTTGCTACTCACGCGAGATAGAGCAAGCACGGGAGGAGTTCGATGGGAGGCTCGTCATTCGTAAGGGTGTCGAGATTGACTACCAGCACTGGTTTGAGGAAGAGATTCGCCGCTACCTAGACGCTCATGAATTCGACTTAGTGCTTGGTTCGGTCCACTACGTCGATAGAATGACCGTGATGTCGCCGGAGTATGTTCAGGGAAAGAGCGCCTATGAAGCATACCGACGCTATTTTGATGCAGTAGCCCAGTCGATGGAGAGCGGTCTGTTCGACGTGCTGGCCCACCTGGAGTATGCAAACAGGCGCGGCGTGCCGGCTTACGGGGAGTACGATCCTGCGCCTTACACGCAACAGTTGTCGGATATCTTTGGGACGATGCTGCGAAATGGGGCCATTCTGGAGATCAACACGGCGGGTCTGCGGCACGGTGCGGGCCACTGCTATCCGTGCGAGCAGCATGTTTCGCTTTGGGCGCAGCTTGGAGGTCGGGAGATCAGCATAGGGTCCGACAGCCATGACCCGGCGGACCTCGCAGCAAACTATACGGATGCAGCGGACATTGCCTGCAGGAACGGCATCTTCGAGGTGTGTTCGTTGAGCGAGGGCACGCGGGTGCCTCGGTCCTTGGTGCGTAGTGCCGACGTTACCGCTGTTTGAGCCCTTCAGGCTTTCGGCCCACCACGACCTTCACCTGCTCGCGTGTGCCGTTGCGACGGATTAGGCCAAACGTTATCTCGTCACCAACGTGCCGTCCGGTGACGGCCGTCTTCACATCCAAGTCGGACTTTATCGGCTTGCCGTTCACTTCCACCAAAACGTCGCCGGCGGCCAGGCCGGCGTCCGCAGCCGGAGTGAGGGGCTTAACCTCCACAAGCAGCACGCCTTGGCCGCTCGGCAGGCCAAGCTCGGAGGCGCCGTTTGCTCCCAGCCCTCGGAACACGATGCCGACGAACGGAGATTCTGGGACTGCCGCGAGAGTTCTGCCCTTTGTTATCACTGCCTTCAGAATGCTTCGCGCCGCGTTAATAGGAATCGCGAACCCGATGCCGATGTTGCCTCCGCCGTTTTCCGACGCGATGGCCGAATTGATGCCGATGAGTTGGCCCTGAAGATTCGCCAAGGCGCCGCCGGAATTGCCTCTATTGATAGGCGCGTCCGTCTGGATCGCTTGGTGCAGAAATCTGCCGTCACCCACCGACAGGTCGTGCCGGTCGGTGGCGGAAATAATTCCGTGAGTGACCGTGATGCCGACGCCAAGGGGGTTGCCCAGCGCGAGAACCTGTTCTCCCACGCGAAGCTGGTCGGAGTTGCCAAAGTCGGCAATAGGAAATGTCGGGCCGTCGATCTTCACCACGGCAAGGTCCGCCACCTTGTCCGCGCCGATCAGCCTGCCGTCGAACTTTCGTCCGTCCACCATCGTAACGCGGATGATATTAGCGCCATCGATGACATGATTGTTGGTCACCACATATCCGTCCGGGCTGATTATAACGCCTGACCCTTTGCCCTGGAAAGTGAGCTGTCGCTCGAGCGGATTGCCTAGGAAGTCTTGAACTGCTTGGCGCCTCTCCTCCATAGTGTCGATATTCACGACTGCAGGCTGAATTATAGCTGCAGCGCGAATCAGCGCCGAGTCTGCGGCTGGAGTGCTTGGGAGAGGTTCGTTCAGGATGCGAAGAACTGCCTGCTTTGCTTGCGAATCGTTGACGCGCGTGAAGAGGCCTGTGCCCCGGAGCGCAACGAATGCCGCTCCAAACCCGACGACAAAGATGGCAATGTAGCCGGCGGTTCTACGCATCGGCCATTGCTCGAAGGAGGTTCACCATCTCGATAGCCGCCATCGCGGCCTCGGCGCCTTTGTTGCCTGCCTTTGTGCCGGCTCGCTCGATGGCCTGTTCCAAGTTCTCCACTGTAATAACTCCATAGGTCACCGGCACACCGGTTGCGAGCGCGATCGAGCCCAGACCCTTCGTAACCTCGGCGGAGAGATATTCGAAGTGCGGCGTGGAGCCACGAATGAGGCAGCCGATTGGGACAACGGCATCTACAAGACCAGACGTAGCAAACCGCTGTGCGGCTACAGGAATCTCCCAAGTGCCTGGAACGTGGGCCACGCGAATGTCGGATTCGTTCACTCCGTGCCTCACAAGCGCGTCGATTGCCCCGGCGAGCATTTTCTCGGTGATGAACGAGTTCCACCGGCTCACGACTATTCCTACTCGAATACCTTGCGCAACCAGCTTGCCTTCATAGTGAGTTGGCATTAATTCCTCTCCTAACTGTAGTCTACGGCGCTTCCGACGCCGCGACGTCATCATTATCGGCTCTGGCCGACTGTGAGTCCTGAGAGGAGAGAATGTGTCCCATCTTCTCACGCTTGGTGGCCAGGTATCGCTCGTTATGCGGATTTGGCGTCGTAGGGAGGGGAATCCAGTCCACAATGTCGAGGCCGTATCCCTCAATACCTGCTACCTTCGCGGGGTTGTTGGTTAGGAATCGAATTCGTCGCAGCCCGAGGTCGGTCATGATCTGCGCGCCGATGCCGTAGTCGCGCAGGTCGGCCTTGAACCCCAGCTTCTCATTCGCCTGCACAGTGTCGGCCCCTGCGTCTTGGAGTGCGTAAGCTCGAATCTTGTTGATAATGCCGATACCGCGCCCCTCCTGCTGGAGGTAGATGAGTACGCCGCAGCCCTCGTCCGCGATCTTGCGCAGCGCAGCGTGAAGCTGATCGCCGCAATCGCACCTTAGAGAGGTGATGAGGTCGCCCGTTACGCACGACGAGTGAACTCGCACGAGGGGCGCATCTGCCTGCGAGAGATCGCCTTTTGTAAATGCGACGGCCTCATACGGCTCTACGCTGGACTCATAGGCATACACCGTAAGCTGCCCGTACTCCGCCGTGGGCAACGGAGTGGAGACGACCCGAGTGACGAGCCGCTCGGTGCGCCTGCGATAGCGGATGAGGGCGGCGATGGTTATCATCTTCAACCCGAACTGGGCCGCGATGACCTCGAGCTGCGGTGTTCGCGCCATGGTGCCGTCCTCGTTCATCACCTCCGCGAGCACTCCCACCGGCTCGAGGCCGGCTAGCTTGCAGAGGTCGATGGTCGCCTCGGTGTGGCCGGCTCGCTTCAGAACTCCGCCATCCTCAGCTCGCAGCGGGACGATGTGGCCCGGCCGGTTGAACTCCTGCGCGCGAGCGTTCGGCCTCGCCATTGCCACCACGGTGGCCGAGCGGTCTCCCGCCGAGACGCCGGTGGTGGTGCCTGCACGCACGTCGATGGTCACGGTCATCGCAGTCCCAAGCCGGGACGTGTTGGAGCCGACCATCATCGGCAAGTCTAGCTGAGCCAGCTTCTCGGAAGTGGTGGGCGCACAGACGTAGCCGCTTCCGTAGCGGCGCATGAGGTTCATGGCGTCCGGCGTGCAGTGCTGGGCGGCCATGATGAAGTCGCCCTCGTTCTCGCGGTCCTCGTCATCGACCACGATCACCATCTTGCCGGCGCGAATGTCGTCGATTGCTTGTTCTATGGTCGAAAAGGGCACTGTAATATTGCTCTCTTACTTAATTGTGCGGAAGTGGAAGAGGACCGGCTAGCCGTGCCTCAATGACAGTGTTTCGGCAAATCCTCCGGCTATGAGAGCGCTCTCAAGTGCGCTGCTACTGTCGGCAGCGTTTTCTGGTCTGTGCTCCATCAATCGGGCGAGGTACTTCGCCAGCATATCTGTCTCGACATTCACCGAGGCGCGCGGTCCCAGCGAGGCCAGGTTGGTAGCGTCCCAGGTGTGCGGAATGATGCTCACCGAGAAGCCGTCATCCAGTGCATCCACCACGGTGAGGCTGATGCCGTCGACGGCAATCGAGCCCTTGGCGGAGATGTACCTGCACAACTCCACTGGAACTCGGAACCGCAGCAAACGAGACATGCCCTGTTGCTCAACAGAGACCAGCTCGCCCACTCCGTCCACGTGGCCCTGCACAAAGTGCCCACCCAGGCGATCTCCCACGGCCAGGGAGCGCTCAATGTTCACGGCATCGCCGTTGCGCAGACTGCCAAGCGTCGTCTTTGCAAGCGTCTCCGGCACCGCTTCAAAGCAGA
>VFKD01000185.1 GCA_009885735.1 bacterium | reverse complement strand
CGAGGCCACTGACGCTAGATAGGACCTATGGGACCTATGGGACCTATGGGACCTATGGGACCTATGGGACCTATGGGACTGGTGTGACTCATATGTCGCATTGGTCCCATGTGTCTCATTCGTCCTATATACCTTGCTAAGCTGCCTGCGCTTCCCTCCCGCCGCCTGAAATCTCCTGGGCGTGCGTCACTCGATTACGTCCTGCCTCTTTGCTCCGATACAGCGCCTGGTCTGCAAGGTCCACCAACTCCGCCGGCTTCGACATTTCGTCAGTCATCGTGGCCACTCCGAAGCTCGCCGTAATGTCGCGGTGCTCCCAGGAGCCGGATTCAAGCGCAGCGCGCAGGTTCTCAGCGACTTCGCAAGCCTCGGAGGCTTCGGTCGCTGGGAGCAGCACCACAAACTCCTCGCCTCCATACCTTGCCACCAGATCGCCTGGCCGCGCGGCGCCGCGCAATGCCGCTGCCACTCTTCGGAGCACCTCATCACCTGCCGGGTGTCCGAACGAGTCGTTGTACTGCTTGAACTTGTCTACGTCCAAGAGCACGACAGACAGCGAGTCGCCTGAGCCGGAAGATAGCTCGAACTCAATATTCAGG
This sequence comes from bacterium, assembly GCA_009885735.1. Classification (GTDB taxonomy): domain Bacteria; phylum Armatimonadota; class Chthonomonadetes; order Chthonomonadales; family CAJBBX01; genus VFKD01. The sequence continues at coordinate 4,384 of VFKD01000185.1, read as the reverse complement.
TGGTCACGGAAATGCCTGTGGTTGCATAGGCTGGTGAGACCATCGGTTGTTGCCAGTTCCCCCAACCTCACCGTCAGTATCTCCAGATCCGCTCTCTGGCTTTCGAGCTGTGCATTCATCTCTTGCGAAGTCCGCAAACTGCTTCCAAGCTGCTCTTCAAGCGCCTTCTGCTCGGTGATGTCGATGCTCGCGCTAATTGCGCCGAATACGTCGCCACCCTGGCTTCTCAGTGGGAATGTGTTCGTTAGCAGCTTAATGGTATGGCCCTCGGCACTCTGAGCATCGTACTCCAACGCTTCGAAACTCTTGCCCTCGAACACCCCCTGGATGACCTCGCGGATGTTCTCGCGCTCATGCTGGGCACAGGCTATCAGCTCCATCGGCTGCTCCATGGCGGCCATGGACGAGACGCCGAACAGGCGCTCGGCCGCTCGATTCCACTCGTGAATGAGGCCGTCCGAGTCATACGTGAAACAGGCAACGGGGAGGCCGGAGAATAGCTCGGAGAATCGGTGGTTCGCCATCGACGTCACCTGCATCTGCCGGCCAATCTCATGGTTGAGGGCCTCTAGCTCTGCACTCTTCGACTGCAGCTCCGACTGCATTCCGAGAATCCGCTCGGCAGCCGCGATTCGTGCGCTCAACTCGGCCTGATCCAAAGGCTTGGTCAGAAAGTCGTCTGCGCCGGCCGCAAGGCCAGCAAGACGATCCTCACGACTGTTCTTGCCGGTTAGCAATATCAGGTAGACATAGCTGTCACAGCCGCGTGCTCGGATGTTACGGAAAAGTTCCGTCCCGTCCATCTCCGGCATCATCCAGTCGGAAATGATAAGCCGGTGGCCGTCGGCCTGAAACATCCGCCATGCCTCGGCGCCATTGGCGGCGGCCACCACTTCGTGTCCCATGTTTTCGAGTACCCGACCAAGCAGCTTTGACGAAAAGCGGTCGTCATCCGCAATGAGAATTCTCATGCTGCTCGCCGCCTGCAGAAGTCTTGCATGGCGGCTTCCAATAGCGAGTACGACGAGAGAACCTCACTGTGCTGACTGACTAGACTAGACAAGTCTGCTTGCTGACCGGAGATCTCGAGGGCTTGACAGGCATCGGCGAGAGCAAACCCTCCAACTGTGCGGCTGCTCCCCTTCAAACAGTGTGCGACCTCGTGAATCCCATGAGCATCGCGCGATTCGACCGCCGATTGGAGGAGTTCGATCGACTCAGACGCGGACTCCAAGTACTCCTTGGCTATCTCCAATGCGAAGTCGATATCGTCGCCGCAAGTGGTCATGAGGCTAGTTTCACTAAATGCAGGCTCAGGCGCGTGCTCAATTGTGCTCGAGTTGTGCGTCATGGAGGTCCTCGCGGTTTGATGGGTGGGTGCTTAGTTGTTCCGCGAATCTGCGCGAGTCTCACACCGAATCTACCGCTAGCCGTGAATCCCCAACTGATACGCCTGACGGGATGCCTCCTCTAGTCACCCTTGGTCAGCCGCACATCCCCAGAGAGCGTGTGAACATTTACTGTTCCCGCGCCCGTGCCCACCGATCCGGTCCACAGTCGCTCGGTCTTGTTGTCATCGGCGCCGCTGTGCTCCGAGTGCAGCTCGCCGGACTGCGTGTCCAGGGCGAACCTGAAGTTGCTGTCAGGCGGTAAAGCCACTATGACATCCCCAGAGACAGTGTTGGTGGTGAGGGTTCCGACAAACGCAGCAGAGAGCTCGATCCGAATGTCGCCGGAGACGACTTGCCCTTGCACAGTCGTTGCTTTCAGCCCGATGGCCGTCGCATCGCCCGACACAGTCTTGAGCGCCAGGTTGCCGACCGCTTCGCTGACGCGGACATCGCCAGAGACGGACTCAACCGTAATGTCTATCGGCGCAAGCAGCCCAATACGCTCCAGCAGCACGTCTCCCGACACGGATCTCGCCTCAACCTTCGCGCCCTCGGCTCCATGGAGGCGGACCTCGCCGCTCACCGTAGCGAGCGATGCGCCTTTCTGGACGTTCGTCGCATGCACGTCACCGCTCTTGGTGGAGAGCGCCAGGGCTCCTCGAATATTGACCGCTCGCATCTCGCCGCTCATACTCTCTGCGCGAGCCTCGCCGCCTAGGTCATTCAGCGTCACTGCTCCGCTGGCTGTGCGAACCTCCACCCGAGCCGAAGACTTCTCGACGGAGACGTCGCCAAACAGAGTCGCGATTAGGAGCGCGATGGAGTCCGGCGCCTCGATGACGAGAGCAACGATGCCGTCTCTGAACTCCTCGGGCGCAGACACGCGAACCGATGATCGAGCGGGCTTCGCCGCCTCCGGGGCCTGGGTTTCAGAGACCAGCCGCACATCCCGCAGCAGCTCCGCCGCCTTCTCTGCCGTGCCGGCCCACGCCTCCATGTCGGCCCGTATACTTACCTTCGCGGCTCCTCCCGTTACATGGATCGACCCGAAGTCGTTCTCGAGTTGCAGCGTTCCAAACTCCGCAACCTCTATCTCAATCACCTCGGTATGCTGAGCAGTCGGCTGGCCGAGCACGTTCGCGGGCGGCGTCTCGTCGCCGTTCCAGTGTCCGGCCCAGTGGCGAACCCTGTCTTGCCAGCGCTTACCGCCTGCACGTGCATCGCGCAGTATACGGTCCGGGTCGATGCGTTTCACGGCGTCGGTTATCTGCTTGCCCAGCGCGCTGAGGTCGAGGCCAAGAGCGCTCTTGCTCTTGCTCCATCCAAACTCGAACGACTTGCTGGAGCTTGGCTCGGGGCGCGGCGCTTCGCCAACCGCAGGCCGAGGCCTCGCGCCCGGATTTGCAGAGGGTGAGGGCTGAGACGGGGAAGGCTGCTTCGACTCGACGCCGAGGGCCGCAATGAGCGTCTGCGCCTCGGCAGCGGAGATCTTGCCCTCCTCCAACATGTTAATGATGCGAGAAATATGCTCTGCCGACATGGTGTATCCTCCTGGTTACCGGTCTCTAAACCGGCAATCGCCGCTAGAGCGATGGGTCATAGTAGTTTAGAGTTCGCGCAGCTTTCGCGTGGCGTCGTCCGCAGACATCTCTCCGCGGTCGAGAGCTTCGAGAATTTTGCGCCTGTCCGCCTCATCCGGCGCGGGCCTTGCGGGCGCTGAGGCGGACTCCGGCTCGGGGCCAAGCTCCAAGGCCGCGAGAACGGCATCCAGGCGCTTTGCAACCGTCGGATAGCTGACTCCGAGGTCGGCGCCAACGCTGCTCAGGTTGCCGCGATTGTGCAGGAACATCGCGAGGAACTGCACTTGGTCTGACGATAGGTCGCAGAACCTGCACTTGTCGAAGGCACCTTGCAGGCGCGTGCCGCAGTCGGCACAGGCCAGCTCTGTAATGTGCAGCGGCTCGGCGCAGACCGGGCAGGCGGAGAGTCGACGGTTCAATGGCTGCTCCTTCGTTCAATTGCCTCTACGATTAAGGTTTGTGCAAGGTTTCAGTGTGTTTCCTTGCGAAGTTTGAAGCTGCTAGTGCGAAACTTAAAGGACTCAACCAATCGGGCGCTACGCCGAGCCGCAGCGACAACGGCAACTAGTCAATAGGCGTGAGACAGCCCCGGGCAGAAGGTCAACGGCAGGGGACGGGGCCCCTGCCCTACATGCGCTCAGGTAATGGGAATACTCAGGACCCAGTAGGGTGCAGGCCCCGTCCTGCGCCGTGCCGTTGCCTTCCTACATGGCCCATGCGCTGAGCATACACAGTACGATGACGGGAACCCTGTAGGGTGCAGGCCCCGTCCTGCGCCGCCCTGCCCGTCCTGGGCCGCCCTGCCCGTCCTGCGCCGTGCCGTTGCCTTCCCTGCTTGGGGCCAACATGGCACTATCCGCAGAAGGAGTCATCCACCATTCGCCAGAACAAAGCCATGTGTCTGGTGGAACCACATGACGCGGAGGCAAACGGAAGATGACGGCACAACAAGTCGCGGCGGTTCTCGCGATAGCTGGGTTTGCAGGCATGGCCCTGTGGGGACGCACCGCCCGTGGACGGATATGGATGACTCGGGTATTTGGTCCTATCTCGCCCGAGCCCAAACCGCGGCCCAGCCGAGCAGTTGCGGCGAAACCGAGCGCTCGAAGGCCCTCTGCCAAGAGGACCCGATCGCGATCCGGAAAGTGAACCATTGACGACGATGATGCCAGTTAAGCGGCGCAAGCTGGTCTGGATTGCCGTTGTGCTGGTTGTGCTCGTGCCTGCAATCATCGCCGGACTGAACTTTCAGCGCGATTCGGCCTCGCGCACGCTCTGCACCTCGAATCAACGACGACTTGTAACCGCACTTCTCCTCTACTCTCAAGACCACGACGGATGCCCGCCTCCCGTGGCGACGCGAATGCCCTCCGGCAAGTGGCGGCACTGGATGGGCCTCCTGTCGTCGTACAT